>NZ_JBQSYL010000043.1:0-22711 GCF_052379245.1 Glutamicibacter sp. AOP12-B1-11
TGTTTCCCACCAACGGGGGGGGGGCCACCCAGGGGGTGCCCCCCCGACGTCCTTAGCGGCGGAAGGTTTCCTGCGTCCTAGAGGCTCATCTCCTCGAGCTGGCGTCCCTTGGTTTCGCGCACCATGAAGATCACGAAGATCAGCGAAAGCAGCGCGAAGAACGCGTAGATGCCGTAGGCCAGCGCCAGGCCTGCCTCGGCGAGGGTCGGGAAGGTGGTGGAGACGGCGAAGTTGGCGATCCACTGGGCGGAGGCGGCAACGCCGAGCGCCAGCGCGCGGATGGAGTTCGGGAAGATTTCGCCGAGCAGCACCCAGACGGCTGGACCCCAGGTCGCGCCGAAGCCAACCACAAACAGGTTCGCGGAGACCAGCGCCACGATGCCCCAACTGCCGGGCAGTGAAACTGCGCCGTCGATGGTGACCGACTGGGCGAAGACGATGGCCATCATGCCCAATGACACGGTCATGATGGACGAGCCGATCAACAGCAGCAGCTTGCGGCCGAGCACGTCGATCAGCAGCACCGCAACGATCGTGGCCACCACGTTGGTGATCGAGGTGATCAGCGAGATGGTGAAGGAATCGGATTCGGCAAAGCCGACAGACTTCCACAGCGTCGTGGAGTAGTAGAAGATTACGTTGATGCCCACGAACTGCTGGAAGACCGAGAGCAGGATGCCCACCCACACCAGCGGGTGGAAGCCGAAGCGCCCGAGCAGGTCCTTGAACACCTGGCGGCGCTCGACGTGGACCGTGTTGCGGATTTCCTCGATCTTGGCTTCGGTTTCGGCCCCCGGGACCATGCCCATATCGCGGGTCAGTACGGTTGCCGCCTCGACGTAGCGGCCCCGCTCGACCAGATAGCGCGGGGATTCCGGCAGGCGCATAGCCAGCACGCCATAGAGGATCGCCGGGATGGCCAGCGAGAGGTACATCCAGCGCCAGGCCGAAAGGCCGAACCAGCCGATGGCGTCGGCCGAACCCATCACGAAGACCAGCAGCGCGCTGACCAGGAAGGCGACGAAGATACCGAGCACGATGGCCATCTGCTGCATGGAGCCCAGGCGTCCGCGGTGCTTGGCGGGGGATACCTCGGCGATGTAGGCCGGGGCGATCACCGAGGCGAAGCCGACGCCGATGCCGCCGACGATGCGCCAGATGATGAGGTCGAACGCGCCGAAGCACAATCCGCAGCCCAGCGCGGAGATCAGCAGCATCGCGGAGGCGATCACCATGGTGCGCACGCGGCCTATGCGTTCGGAGACCATTCCGGCGATCCAGGCGCCGAGCGCAGCGCCAAGCAGGGCGCAGGAAACGGTGAAACCGATGGTTAGCGCGTTGAGCCCGAACTCGTGCTCGACAGCGTCCACGGTGCCGTTAACGATTGATGAGTCATATCCAAAAACGAACCCACCCAGGGCAGCCCCGAGGGCGATCAGGATGAGTCGAGCGGATATCTTTCCGTCAGATGTAGTCGCAGTCACAAGGAGCCATGCTATCGGATTGGGCTGGGGCGCAAAACATTTCCAGCGGGTTTTATGCCCGCGCGGGCCGCCGGCTTATGCGACCTTGGCCATAATTTGGAAAGAATCCTTACAATAGGTGTTCGGGCGGTTCGGGGATCCGCGCAACCCAGCCCCGAAATCCCGCGCAAATCGGGTAAGGTGCCGAGGCCGGGCCTCTCCAGGAGGGCAAAAGAAAACCGGCATCGTGAGCTTCGTCACAATGCCGGCTGGTTCTTCGGTCTTGGCTTAGCGCTCAACCGGTTCAAGGGTGCTATTGCGCAGCTTGGCCACGGTATTCATCAGGTGGTAAACCACAAGGGTCGCAATGGTGCCCAGCGCGATGCCGCCCACCTGGAACTGGCCGAAGGTCAGATCGGTGGTGACCGCAATCGCGATAATCAGTCCGGTTCCGGCGGTCATCAGGTTCACCGGGTTCTGGAAATCCACCTTCGCCTCGATCCACAACCGGGCACCGATAATGCCGATCATTCCGTACAGCACGATCCCCAGCCCGCCGATCACCCCGGCCGGAATGGTATTGATCAAGGCCCCGAATTTCGGCAGGAAGGCCAGCGCTATCGCGGCAATCGCCGCGACCCAATAGGCCGCGGTGGAGTAGACGCGCGAGGCGGCCATCACGCCGATATTCTCCGCATAGGTGGTCGTCGCCGAGCCGCCGCCCATGCCGGCCACCAGGGTTCCGACGCCATCGGCCATCAGCGCCCGCCCATTGAATTCGGAGAGGTCCTTGCCGGTCATGATGCCCACGGTGCGCACATGGCCGATATTCTCCGCGATCAGCACGAATACCGCCGGCAGGAACATCAACGCCACGTTGAAGTCAAAGCTGGGGGCATGGAACTGGGGCAGCCCAATCCAGCCCGCCTGACCCACGGCGGCAAAGTCCACCTGGCCCTGGAGGAGCGCAATCGCGTAGCCGATCACCAGGCCCACCAGGATCGACAGGCGCCCGAGCAGCCCCTTGAACGCGACGGTGGACAGCACCACGGCGAGCACCGTGAGGAAGGTCGTCGCCGGGAAATCGCGCATCGGAGCCAGCGTGGCGCTGGCGAGGTTCAAGCCGATCAGCGCGACGATGGTGCCCATAACCACCGGCGGCATCAACGCGTGGATCCACCGGGTGCCGGTCTTCGCCACGATCGCGCCGACGATGAACAGCGCGGCACCGGTCATCGCGATGCCGCCCAGCGCCGCGGAGAAGTCGTCGCCGACCTTCGAGGCCATCACCGGGGCGATCAGCGCGAAGGAGGACCCCAGGTAGCTGGGCACCTTGTTCTTCGTGATCAGCAAGAAGATGATCGTCGCGACGCCGGTGAACAGCAGCGTGGTGGTCACCGGGAAACCGGTCAGCGTCGGGACCAGGATGCTGGCGCCGAACATCGCCAGAATATGCTGGGCTCCGATGGAAATGGTCTGCGGCCAATGCAGCCGCTCATCCGGGGCAACGACCTCACCTTCGGTGATGGTCTTCCCGTTGCCGTGAATGCTCCACTTCATGCGTTCCTCCAGAATTCCTGGCCCCGCGTTTAGGCCGTAGAGAAGTCTACGCCCTTCGCGTGCGCTTGGGCGAAGAAAGACAGCTCGTGCTCGGCCGAACGCCGGAATGCATCCCACATCCGCTCGCGCAGCGCCGGATCCGCGAGCCGCCAGGCGGCGGCGACCAGCTCGATGGCCGCCGCGGTGGCCTCGTCGAACTCCGCCGAACTGTAGGTGGCCAGCCAGCTCTCATACCGGTGCCCGGCATGATTCGCGGCGCTCAGCCGATTGCCGATGTCCTGATAGATCCAATAGCAGGGCAGGATCGCGGCGATCAGCTCCGGATAGCTGGATGCGCAGGAGCTGAGGTGGTTGACGTAGTTCAACGTGGTGGCGCTCGGCTCGGGGGCCAGGTCGAGTAGCTCGCTGCGGTGCAGCTTCAGCTCACCCTCCAGGATTCCTTCCGCGCCCTTGGCCCAGAAGCGTTGCGCCTCGAGCTGCGGGGCCAGCGCGCTGGCCCGCGCGAGCACCTGCGCATAGCGCTGCAGATACAGGGCGTCCTGGGCCAGGTAGTACTCGAAACGTTCGCGCTCCAGCGTGCCCGCGGAGAGCTCGAGGATGAACTGAAGCTCATCGATTCCACCGCGCAACTCGGCGATCCGCTCCCACCAATCGGCCATCGGATCCGCGCTGTGCCCCGCGAAGAGCCCGGCAAAGTGGTTCACCGGTCCGTGCCCGCTGCCCACCTGCAATTCATCGGCCGCGGCAATCGCCGCGAAGAGGTACTCCTTCGCCGCGCCCAGGGCGGTGGCCCAATCCCCGCCGCGTGCATAGTGCGTGGCCAGCGCGCTGGATAGCGTGCAACCGGTGCCGTGGGTGTTGGCGGTGGCGTGGCGTGGGCCGTCATAGCAGGCGATCACCCCGGCCGGGCCCACCAGCGCGTCGGGGCAGCGTTCGGTGGGCAGGTGGCCGCCCTTGGCGATCACCAGCACCTCGTATTTGGCCGCCAGGCGTTGGGCCTGTTCGAGCAGTTCCTCCCAGCCACGCACCGGTTGCTCGCCGAGCAGGGCCGCAAGCTCTGCGGTATTCGGGGTGAGCACATCCGCCCGGGAAAGCAGTGCGTCCAACGCCGAACCATCGGCCAGCAGCCGGTCCCCGCTGGTCGAGATCATCACCGGGTCCAGCACCACCGGAGCGTGCACCGTTTCCAGCCACCGGGACACCGCGGTGATGATCTGTGAATTGGCCAGCATGCCGATCTTGATCGCGTCGATGCGCACATCTGCGGACACCGATTCCAGCTGCTTGGCCACGAATTCCGCGTCGACGGCCTGCACCGCATCCACCCCTAGGGTGTTCTGCGCGGTGAGCGCGGTGATCACGGCCATGCCGTAGCCGCCGTTGGCGCCGATGGCCTTCAGATCCGCCTGGATGCCCGCGCCTCCCGAGGGGTCGGAGCCGGCAATGGAAAGAATGTTGAGGCTCATTTGGCACCTTCCCAGCGGTCCAGCAGTTCGGCGCTGGCCGCCTGCGGATCCTCGGCGGCGCAGATCGCGCGGACCACCGCCATGCCGGCGGCCCCGCCGTCGCGCAGCGCCGCGGCATCCGCGGCGGTCAGCGAGCCGATGGCCACGGCGGGCAGCTCGGTGAGCCGCTTGGCCCGCAGGAATCCATCGATGCCCAGCGGGGTGGGATGGTCCTTCTTCGTGGGCGTCGCGCGGATCGCCCCGACCCCCAGGTAATCGAGGTATTTCGCGTCGGCGTTGGCCCCGGTCAGCTGTTCATCGGTGGAAGCGCTGAGCCCGATAATCCCCTCGCCGATGATTTCGCGGGCGTAGCGCACCGCAATATCCTTCTGCCCGATGTGGATGCCGGTGACCGCGGCACCCGCTGCCCGTGCCGCGAGGAATACGTCGATGCGGTCGTTGACCAGCAGTTCGGCCTTGCCGGCGGTGAGTTCTGCCGCCGCGCAGGTAAGTTCGAAGAATTCGCGGGCGGTCTCGTTCTTGGCCCGCAGCTGCACCCATTGCACACCCGCGGCCACCGCACCTTCGATGACTTCCAAGGTGCTGCGCGGCTGGCAGCTTTCGGTGTTGGCTACCAGGTAGATTCCCAGATCACGCATTATTTGCCTCCTCAAGGCGCAGGTTGTGCAATTCCTCGGGGTCCAGCAGCGAGAGTTCGTCGAGGAAGGCCGCGGCGAAACTTCCCGGACCGCGGCCGATGGCCAGGGCCTTTTCGGCGGCCAGTCCGTACAGGCCGTGGGCTGCGATCGCCGCGTCGAACGGGTCTTCGCTCACCGCGAGCATTCCGGCGCAGATTGCACCCAGGGCGCAGCCGCCGCCGGTAATCCCGGTCAAGCCGATCCCGTTGCTGTGCACCAGCGTGGTGCGTTTGGCATCGATGATCGCATCGGCCGCCCCGGAGATCGCGACCACCGAACCATATTCGGCGGCCAACTGGCGTCCGGCCTCGATGGCCGCGTGCACGGTGTCCTGCGCGTCCACTCCGCGCCCGGTCGAGCTCCGCCCGGCCAGCGCCAGAATTTCCGAGGCATTGCCGCGGATCAGGGTGGGGCGCTGGGTCACGATTTTTCGCGCGAAGTCAGTGCGCACCGGCAATGCGCCCACGGCCACCGGGTCCAGCACCCAGGGGGTGCCGGCCTGGTTCGCACCGTGAACCGCTTCGTCCATGGCGCGCAGCTGTTCGGTGCTCGGGGTGCCCAGGTTCACCAGGACCGCGGAGGCCACCGCGGCAAATGGCCCGGCTTCGCCGGGCAGGTCGGTCATGGCCGGAGCCGCCCCGGAGGCCAGCAGCGCATTCGCGGTGAAGTTGGTGACCACGGTATTGGTCAGGCAAAACACCAAAGGGGATTGTTGCCGGTAATTCCGGGCAACGGAAGTCAGGGTCATGCGACATCCCTCCGCTAGTTTGAACTAGTTCAGGTTCGACGGGTCTCATCTCAGTCGGTGAATCCGACACCCCGTGTCACTGGCTAGAGCGTACTCACCAAAGCCGCGGAAGAACAAATTATTGCCGCGCCCGGCGTTGCACCAGCGCCCTGACGGTGGCCTCGTCGATTCCCTGAGCTCGGGCCAGCTCCCACACCCGATCCACCGCTTGAACCAGATCACCGGAGGATTTCTCCATATCGGCTCCGGCGTTCACCACCGTTCCGGCACGCCGCCGGGAGGAAACCAGGCCGGTGGCTTCGAGTTCCTTGTAAGCGCGGGCCACCGTCCCGGAAGCGACCCCCAAATCGGTGGCCAGTGCCCGCACCGTAGGGAGCTTGCTTCCCGCCGGCAGCTCGCCCAAGGAAATCAGCGAAGAGATTTGCGTGCGGATCTGTTCATAGGGCGGAACCGCCGCGTCCAGGTCCACGAAAATATGTTGGCTCATACGCGCTGCGGCACCCTAGTTTCTGGGCGGGCCAAAATGATCACTGCCGGGCAGCAGAAGACGATGATCCCCACGGCCGAAACGTAGGGACCTGCCTCGTAACCCCAGGCCAGCATGGCGACGGCCGCCGCGGTGACTACACGGAGGGCGCGTAGTTCGTGGACTTGGCGGTACCAAATTTCTTGCTCCACGGTGACATCCCAAGGCAAGGCCGCACGCCGAACCCACCAGATGTGGCAGGCGGTAGCGGCAAGCAACGCGAGGAGCGCACCCAGCGCAAAGACCGGTTTGACCGGAACTAGACCCCAAAAATATTCGAATGGTGGATTGATCAGCAGGTATGTGGCGCCGATGAGCAAGAGTCCGGCGAGCACATAGACATAGCGCGGCAGGTCTGCGCTGTGCCGAGCCAGTGAATGGGTTCCCCTGGACTTCAGGTGCAGGTAGCCCAGGAACCCGGCATTGAGCACCAAGAACAAGAGGGCTACCACCAGGAGCGACACAATTGCCTGCGGGGCATTCTCACCGGGGCGCGCATTGTCCGCGTACTCGGTCTGCACAAGCGAGGAGGAGCAGGCCAGTGCGATGAGTGTGAGCGCGGTGGTGAGGAATCCAATGGCAAACAAATTTTCGCGCATCCGCAAAAAGGAGGAGGCAGGCTTTGGGCTAGTGGTTCTGGCAAAATTTTCCGGTGGCTTCCACAATGCCATGGCGATGAAGGTGATGAGCATGGCCACGTTAGCGGTGTTTTGCCAGGGTTGATACATGGTGCGATCCAGCGACATAAGCCACGAGGCCTTGTAATGCAGCGACGAGGCTCCAACGGAGGCAAAGGCCAGGATCGAGGTGCGCAGCAGCCGGTTGAGCCAGACTTCGCGCAATACCTGGTTATCGTGGGGGCTGAGCGAACCAAGCGGTTTGCGCAGCAAAATGAAGAGCATCGCGATGAGCAGGGCCAGCGCCAGGGAGGCCAGGTTGATGGCAAACAGGGCCAGCATCTGGTCCGCCGCACGCAGTCCGTCGGTCGCGGACTGCGAAACCCAGGTGCTTCCGTAGGCGTCCGAGGAGGCAACCTCATATTGCGGGGGGACCCCGGTGACGTCGCGGATCATCCACAGGGTAAGACCGGCGCCGAGGAGTACCAGCGCGGCGACGGCACTCAAGGCCTTAGGCAACGGCGTCATCATCGAGCGAGGTTCCAGGGAGGCCGCGCGCACATTCGCCACCGACGCCGGCCAGGAGTAGAGGCCGATCAGATAGATCGACAGCAGCCAGAGTGCCGGACCGGTGGCGGCGAGCAGATCGCTGGCCCACAGGGATTCGCCGGCGCCGGCATGGGCCGCTTGCTGGTTGCTCACCCCGCCGGAACTGCTTACGAAGAAGGCAATCAGCGCGCACCAGAAGGAGTGGGATCTCGCCCGCAGCAGTGCGGGCCTGTTGTCTTGACGGGCAACCGTGCGCAGCCACGCGTAGATCAGGGCTGCGCCGATCGCCATGCTGAACGCGGCGGTGGAGAGTTGATCCATAATTACCTCCGTAAGTTGAAAAACTAATGTATCAAACACCTGATACAAATGGAATATCCCGGGGAATCAATGAAGTAGCATCGAGCCATGGGTCTCTTTACCTCAAATCCGCTTCCAGATCCCGTCGGCGACGCCGCACCGCCGGTAGACGAGCATCCCTCGCGCATCACCGAGGTCCTCGGGCACCTGCGCCGATCCGCCGACACCCGCATCACGCACCCGCGGCGCTTTCGCGCCCAGCAGCTGCGTGCCCTGGAAAAGATGCTGGCCGAACGCACGGGAGAATTCCTCGACGCGCTCGCCGAGGACCTTGGCAAGAGCGCCACCGAGGCGAAGTTCAGCGAAATCGACGTGGTCCGTTCCGAAATCGACCACGCCCAACGGCATCTCTCGGAGTGGATGGATTCAACCGCCGTCAAGGTTCCCTTCGCGCTGCAGCCGGCCATGGCCAAGGTCGAACCCCGGCCGCTGGGGGTCGTGCTGATCATCGGGCCGTGGAACTATCCCTTGCAGTTGATGCTGG
Organism: Glutamicibacter sp. AOP12-B1-11; assembly: GCF_052379245.1. NCBI lineage: Bacteria > Bacillati > Actinomycetota > Actinomycetes > Micrococcales > Micrococcaceae > Glutamicibacter > Glutamicibacter sp. AOP12-B1-11. The sequence continues at coordinate 8,451 of NZ_JBQSYL010000043.1, forward strand.
CTCCACTGGTCGCCGCGATCGCCGCCGGAAACGCCGCGGTGCTCAAGCCTTCGGAGCTCGCACCGGCCACCTCGGGGGTGCTGGCGAAACTGCTCCCGATGTACCTGGACGCCCGGGTCTACGCGGTTATCGAGGGCGGAGTGGACACCGCCACCGAGCTGCTCGCCGCACGCTGGGACCACATCTTCTTCACCGGTGGACAGCAGGTCGCGCGGGTGGTCGCCGAAGCGGCCGCCAAGCAGCTGACACCCACCACCCTCGAGCTCGGCGGCAAGAGCCCCGCGGTGGTAGACAACCAGTCATTGCCCACCGCCAAGCGCCTGGCCTATGCGAAATTCATGAATACCGGACAGACCTGCGTGGCCCCGGACTATGTGCTCTCCATCGGGGACACCGACGCATTGATCGCCCGGCTCGGCCAGGCGATTGCCGGCTTCTACGGCAAAGACCCGATCAACCACCCGGATTACGGCCGAATCGTCAGCCGGAAGCATTTCGACCGACTGGTGGGCATGCTCGATTCGGGTGAGGTGGTCCACGGCGGCGACTACGACGCGGACACCTTGCGCATCGCCCCGACCATCATGCGCCAGGTCGACCTCGACTCGAAGCTGATGCAGGAAGAGATCTTCGGTCCGATCCTTCCGGTCGTCGAGGTGGCCTCCTTCGACGAGGCGCTTGAATTCATCGCCGCACGCCCCTCCCCGCTGGCCGCGTACCTGATGAGCGAGTCCCCGCGGCTGCAGTCGATCTTCTCCGATCGAGTGCGCGCCGGAGCGATTGTGCACAATGCGCCACTGGCCCAAATGGTCATCCCGTCCCTGCCATTTGGCGGGGTGGGGGCCAGTGGAATGGGCTCGTACCACGGCAAGTATGGCTTCGACCGGCTTTCGCAGATCCGCTCAGAACTCAGCAAAACGACGGTCATTGACACCTTGAGCGCAATATATCCTCCATATACATGGGCTAAGCGAAAGATTATTGATCGCTTACTGTAGCGCGGTTCATAGCTGCTGAAGCTTTCCAGGTGGAATGATTGTTAAGGCCCAAAAACCTTACTTCAGGAGCATCTGCATGACCGAGCCCGCACCGTCCACCGATGGTTTGAAGCGTGGCCTCAAAGCGCGCCATATGCAGATGATCGCCATCGGCGGGTCGATCGGCACCGGACTCTTTGTCGCCTCCGGCGGCACGATCGCCCAGGCAGGCCCGGGCGGTTCGCTGCTCGCCTACGCGCTGATCGGCCTGATGGTCCTGCTCCTAATGCAGTCCTTGGGCGAAATGAGCGCACGGTTGCCGGTGGCCGGCTCCTTCCAGACCTATGCTTCGGTCTTCGTCAACCGCCACTTCGGCTTCGCTATCGGCTGGAACTACTGGTTCAACTGGGCCATTACCGTCGCCGCTGAACTGGTTGCCGCGGGCATTGTGATGTCCTACTGGCTGCCGGATGTCCCCGGCTGGATCTGGGCCGGGACCTTCCTGCTCTTGCTCACCGCGCTGAACGCGCTGTCCACGAAGGCCTTCGGCGAAAGCGAATATTGGCTGGCGATGATCAAGGTCATCACGGTGATCGTGTTCCTCATCTGCGGCGTAGCCATGGTGCTGGGTATTATGGGCGGCAGCTCCCCGGGCTTCAGCAACTGGTCAACCGGAGACGCGCCGTTTGTTGGCGGGTGGCTCTCGGTGGTCTCGGTGTTCATGATCGCCGGCTTCTCGTTCCAGGGCACCGAGCTGGTGGGTGTGGCCGCCGGCGAAGCGGAGAATCCGCAGCGCGATATCCCCAAGGCGATCAAGGCGATCTTCTGGCGCATCATGCTCTTCTATGTGGGCGCAATCTTCATTATTGGTACCCTGCTGCCATATACCGACCCAACCCTGCTCGCCAGCGGTGAGTCGGATATCGCCAATTCGCCATTCACCATGGTCTTCGAGCGCGCCGGAATCGCCTTCGCCGCGGCACTGATGAATGCGGTGATCCTCTCCGCGATCCTTTCGGCGGGCAACTCCGGACTATATGCCTCAGCACGTATGCTTTATTCTATGGCCCGCGACGGCAAGGCGCCGAAGATCTTCGGCCGGCTCAACCGCCGCGGAGTGCCGGTGCCGGCCATGCTCTTAACCGCCTCGGTGGGCCTTTTCGGCTTCCTCACCGCCCTCATCGGGCAAGGCTCGGCCTACACCTGGCTGCTGAACGTCTCCGGGCTGTCCGGTTTTATCGCCTGGGTGGGCATCGCGGTTAGCCACTACAAGTTCCGCAAGGCATATATCGCCAGCGGACAGGACCTGGCCAAACTTCCCTACCGGGCGCCGCTATTCCCGCTGGGGCCGATCCTCGCCTTCGTGATCCTGATCGTGGTGATCGCCGGGCAGAACTACGAAGCGGTACTCCAAGGCCGGGTGCTGGAGGTGCTCTCCAGCTACATCGGGCTTCCGCTCTTCCTGCTGCTCTGGGCGGGCCACTGGTGGAAGACGCGCAAGCAGCCCGAGGTCAAAATCGACCCCTGGAGCCTGCGCTAAGCGGCCAGTGCGGCGTTAACGATGACCTGGGCCTCGCGCAAAACCTGCGCGAGGTGCTCGGCCGAGCGGGTGGATTCGGCGTAGATCTTGTAGATGTCCTCGGTCCCCGAGGGGCGTGCGGCAAACCACGCGTGTTCGCTGGAAACCTTCAGCCCGCCAATGGCGAATCCCGAGGCCTCGGTGAGTTTCGCGGTGATCGGATCCGCGGCGAGCTCGGTCGCGGTGACGGCCTGCGGATCCAGCTTGCCCAGCACGGCCTTCTGCGCCCGCGTTGCCGGGGCGTCGAAGCGGTCATAGAAACTCTGCCCGTGCGCGGCGACCAGCTCGGCATGCCGCTGGCTCGGGCTCTTGCCGGTCACCGCGCGGATTTCGCTGGCAAGCAGCGCGAGCATCAGCCCATCCTTGTCGGTGCTGAAGGCCCGTCCGTTGAAGTCCAGGAAGCTCGCTCCGGCCGATTCTTCACCGCAGAAGGCCACCTTGCCGGAGGCCAGCGGTTCGACAAAGTATTTGAAGCCCACCGGCACCTCGCGTAATTCGCGCCCGTGCGCCGCAACCACCTTGTCGATCAGCACCGAAGAGACCAAAGTCTTGCCGATCTGCGCGTCGGCGGGCCACTGCGGGCGGTGCGTGAGCAGGTAGTCGATGGCCACGGCCAGGAAATGGTTCGGGTTCATCAAGCCGCCATCCGGGGTGACGATTCCGTGCCGGTCGGCGTCCGCATCGTTGCCCGTGGCGATATCGTATTTATCCCGGTTAGCGACCAGCGAGGCCATCGCATGCGCCGAGGAGCAATCCATGCGGATCTTGCCATCCTTATCCAGCGTCATGAAGCCAAAGCGCGGGTCCACCTCTTCGTTCACCACGCTCAGGTTCAGCCCGTAGCGCCGTGAGATCTCGCCCCAGTAGTGCACCGAGGCGCCGCCGAGCGGATCCGCGCCGATCGAGATCCCGGAGGCGGCGATCGCCTCGAAGTCGATCACCTGCGCCAAATCCGCAATGTACAGCTCGCGGAAATCGAAGTCCTCCGGGTTCGCGACCCCACGCAGGATAGCCCCGCTGGCCATCAATTCATTGGCCCGAGCCGCGATCGGTCCGGTGATTTCGGATTCCGCCGGCCCGCCGTGCGGCGGGTTGTATTTGATGCCGCCGTCGGCCGGTGGATTATGCGAGGGGGTGATGACCAGGCCGTCGGCCAGCTCGCCGGCCGCGGCATTGTGGACCAGGATCGCGTGGCTGACCGCCGGGGTAGGGGTCAGGCCGGCGTCGGCGAGAACCCGCACGCCATTGCCCGCCAAGACCTGAAGGGCGGTCCGGTAGGCGGGTTCGGAGAGCGCGTGGCTGTCCTTGCCCACATACATCGGCCCGGTGATTCCCGCGGCCTTGCGGTAATCGACGACCGCCTGGGTGATGGCCGCGATGTGGAGCTCGTTGAACGTTCCGTTCAGCGAGCTTCCCCGGTGGCCGGAGGTGCCGAAGATGACCGCCTGGTCCGGGTTGTCCGGCGACGGGAGGATCGATGCGTACGCGTCGAGTACCGCGTCCAGGTCGATGAGATCTGCCTCGCGCGCAGGCGTTCCGGCTCGTTCGTGTGCCATGTGGTCCCTCTTGTCTTCGTGCATTTTGGCTGGGTTCATAGAATAATCGAAGTCGATGACTTACTATCCGAATAATCCGTATCAGCAACCGCGAGAGCCTGCAGGGCTTTCGACGGCTTCGCTTGTGCTGGGCATCCTCTCGATGCTCGGCTTCTGCATAATCATCCTAGTTCCCTTGGCCGGGGTAATCACCGGGCACCTGGCCCAGCGCCGTGAACCGTCAAGCCGCGGGCTTAGTTTGGCCGGCTTGATTACCTCGTGGGTCGGCCTGGCGATCGCGGTATTGCTTTACGCGTTCATCATCTGGTTGGTTGTCTTCTCCGTGGGGGTGATCGAGAACTACGAGGTCGACTATTCGGGCCTGAACGAGTTCGCCTAGGCCGCTGGTATTCATCAAGCTTCCGAGTTAGCATAACGATATTCGTTGTTAACGACTATCGATAGGATCGGCCATGTCGGGCTTAGCCTTCGGACTCGCGGCAGTCCTCGCCATTGGGGCTCTCGCCCTGCTGCTCATCGCGGTTTTCGGCTCGAAGCGTGGGCCCTCGATTGTTGCTTTCACCCGCATCGTAGCGATCATCGGACTTGTCGGAGTCGGGGTAACCACGATCGCGTCAGCTGCCGTCTTGATCTTCGGCGGCCCGGTTGAAGTCTTGGTTCCGGTGGTGCCATATTGGCCGGAATACCCAAACGTCACGGACGTGACTCCGGAACACGGCGAAGCTGTCGCCGCGGAAATCAACGAAGTGCTGGTGACCGCGAGCAACCTGAGCCTGGGTGTCCGCCTGCTGCTCGCCTCCGGGGCCATCTTCGAGGGGCTGGCCGGCTGCGCGGTGATTCTCGCGGTGATCCTGTTATGCAACCGGCTTCGCGCCGGGGTGGCGTTTACCCCGCGGTTGCGCCGCGCCGGCTGGCTAGTAGCGGCGATCCTTGCCCTGGGCAATACCCTCGGGCAATTCTTGAATGGCTTTGGCAGTAGCCTTGCCGGTGAAGAAACCCTGCGGATCGACGGATTCACCAGCGCGGCTCAAGAATTTACCGCCGCCACCCCCTGGCCTGAACCGACCTTCGCGATCTACTTCGAATTCGGTGCGCTGTTCTTGGCTCTGGGCATTCTGGTGGTCGCCGAGCTCGTCACCGTTGGCCTGACGCTGACTACGCAGAACCAGCGTCTCCAAGCAGATACAGATGGGCTGGTGTAGGCCCATGGGCAGCGTGCATTGCAGGCTTGGTGACTTGCTCGCGGAGCGTGGGATGACCCTCGCACGGCTCAGTGAGCTCGTCGATGTCTCGGTGGTGAATCTATCGATTCTCAAGAATGACCGAGCGAAGGCGATCCGCTACTCCACTCTCGTCGCGATCTGCCAAGCGCTCGACTGCGAGATCGGCGAACTGCTGGTCTTGGCTTAAAACGAAGGCAGGCCCCCGCATGGATGCGGAGGCCTGCCAAAAATTCGGAGCTTAGAGCACCGAGCCCATGAGCTTCTTCAGCGCCGGGGTGGCCGCGATCATTGCCACGCCCAGCACGATGGCGGTGCCGCCCATCGCGAGGAAGTACGGGATTTCGTTGCCCGCAACATAGTAGCCTGCCAGCACGCCCGAAAGCGTGGTGCCCAGGGATACCGAGAGGAAGAACAGCGCGATCATCTGCGTCCCGAACGCCGCCGGAGCCAGCTTGGTGGCAACCGCCTGCCCGATCGGGGAGAGCAGCAGCTCGGCAATGGTGCACAGCAACAGGATGCCGACCATCGCAAGCAGCGGAGTCATCTCCAGGGATTCGAGCGGGATGAAGCACAAGAAGGCTGCACCCACGACGACCAGAGCCAGGCCGAATTTCACTGAGGTGCGCGGCTGGCGCTTGCCCAGCTTGGTCCACATGGCGGCGAACACGCTGGCAAGCAGGATGATGAATACCGGGTTGATCGACTGCACCCAGCTCGCCGGCATCTCCCAGCCGCCCAGGGTGCGATCCAAGCGGCTATCGGAGTAGGCCGCGATGAAGGTGAACTGCTGCTGGAACAGCGCCCAGAAGGCCGCCGAGCCGATGTAGAACGGGATGAACGCCCAGACGTGCTTGCGTTCGACGGCGCTGACCTTCTTGCTGCGCAGGATCAATACGAAGTACACCACGCTGGCGGCGATCACCACGTAGGCGATGGTGCTTGCAAGGTTTGCCGGGGTGACGATCTTCAGCGCGAAGACGAGCACGATCACCGCCAAGATCCCCGCGAAGATGCCCGCGTAGCGCTTGCGCTCGTTGGCCGGCAGCGGGTTGGCCACCTGCCCCGCGGTGTCCGGGAGGTTCTTGCGCCCCTTGGTGTAGATAATCAGTCCGAGGGCCATGCCGACGGCCGCGGCGCCAAAACCGTAATGGAAGCCGAGCTTCTGGTGCAGCAGGCCGGTCAGCAGCGGGCCGAGCAGACCGCCGATGTTCACGCCCATGTAGAACAGCGAGAAGCCCGCGTCGATGCGCGAGTCTTCCTTGGAGTACAGCGAACCGACCAAGGCCACCGCGTTGGCCTTCAATCCGCCGGAGCCGACGGCCACCAGGATCAGGCCCAAGGTCAGTCCAAGGTAGCCCGGCAGCAGCGCCAGGGCGACGTGGCCGGCCATAATGCCGATCGCCGAGAAGAACAGCACCCGTTCGGAGCCGAAGAGGCGGTCCGAGAGCCAGGCGCCAAGAATTGTGGACAGGTAGACGGCGCCGCCGTAGGCGCCGACGAGCGACAGCGCCAAGCTTTGATCCATGCCCAGGCCACCATCGGTGACCGAGTAGTACATGTAGTAGGCCAGCAGAGCCTGCATGCCGTAGAAGGAGAAGCGCTCCCACATTTCGACACTAAAGAGGTTTGCGAGCGCACGCGGATGGCCAAAGAAAGTTTTATTGGTACCCGGGGTGCTCGAAGTAACAGTAGACATGCGTAACATTTTTCGCTTTTCCTTGGGCAAGTGCCCACTTTTGCGATCTATTTCACATGTTACCCATACTGCTGGTAACGGTAAATTTCCCGGCTCACTTGCCCAATTGTTTGGCCAACGCCAAAAGCAGTCCCTCATCGGCGCGCGGCGAGATCAGCTGGACGCTCATCGGCATTCCGGAGCTCGAATTCGTGATCGGAACCGTGATTGCGGCGACCGAGGAGACGTTCACCATCGAGGTATAGGGGGTGTACTGGCACTGCAGCATATAGTCGGTATCCGCATCCTTGCGGGTGAAATAGCCAATCTCCGGCGGAGTCGAAGCCATCGCCGGGGTGAGGATCACATCATGGGCGGACCATTGTCGCACAAAATCCGCAGCGATCTGCTTCAGCCGGGATGCCGCCTGCAGGCTCACCTCGAGGCTGCGCGCGGTGGAGCGCCGGCGGAAGTCTCTGGCCAACTCGCCGAGCAGGCTCTCATCGTCGACCGGAATATTGCGCAATCCATTGGTCCACACCCGGGCGAAGGTTTCCGGGTAGTCGCCCGCGTAGTGAAGATCCGCCGGTTCCACCCGGTGCCTGGCCTCCAGCAGCCGCTTGGCGCGTTCGAAGGCCTCGCGCGCGGGCGCCTGCAGGGTGATCGGGTAGGCGCTTTCGAAGGGGGAGAGGGTGCTGTAGCCGATGCGCAACCCCTTGAGCCTTTCGGGGTAGCTGCCGCGCAGCAGCGGCAGAAAGTGGTCGCTGCCGCGCATCGCATCGAGCAGCATCGCCGCATCCAAGGCATCGTGGGCCAACGGGCCGGAAACCGTCATCTTCGGTGCGCCGAACGCGTCCAGGTAGCCGTCGACCACGTCGCTGGGCACCCGGCCCAGCGAGGGCTTGAGCCCCACCAGGCCGCAGGCTGCGGCGGGGATCCGCACCGACCCGCCGCCATCGGAACCCGGGCCTACGGGAATCATCCCGGCGGCGATCGCCGCGGCCTGGCCGCCGGAGGAACCCCCTGAGGTCAGCCGCGGATCCAGGGGATTGCGCGAGGGCGGAGCGACGAGATTTTCCGAGTAGCTGCTCAGTCCGAATTCCGGAACCTGCGTCTTGCCGGTGATCACCACGCCCTCGGAACGCAACCGCGCGACCAGCGGGTGATCCGCCGTCGCGAGCTGGTGCTCCATGGCGGCGGATCCGTAGGTGGTGGGCATGCCGGCCACCTCGTTCAGGTCCTTGAATGCCGAAGGCAGCCCGTGCAACCGGCCGATCTGCCCGCGCACCTGCTTCTCATCGGCCGCCGCCGCCGCATCCATCGCGTCGGGAGACACGTACACAAATGCGCCAAGCGAGTCGAGCTCATCGATGCGACGCAGATAGTGTTCGGTCACCTCGCGGCTGGAACGCTCTCCACTGGCCAGCTCATCACGCAATTTCAGGGCGGATCTCGTCTTCATATCTGCTTTCGAGGCGGGGAATGACTAGTCTTATAAGCAAACACCCAACCAGAGAGGAATGCCAACCATGAGCGACTTTGAGACTGTTCAGGTCACCGACGTACCTAAGGACGCGTTGATTCTCGACGTGCGCGAGGACTTCGAGTGGGAGGCCGGCCGCGCCGTTGGAGCCAAGCACATCGTGCTCGGCGAGCTGCCGACCCGCGTGGAAGAGCTGGACCCGGATGTTGACACCTACGTCATCTGCCGCACCGGTGGACGCTCGGCGCAGGCGGCGGCCTGGCTGACCGGCCTGGGCTACACGGCGTTCAACATCGCCGGTGGCTCGGACGCGTGGCTCGAAGCCAAGCTCCCGATGGAAGCGGATAACGGTCAGGAACCCACCGTTCGATGAAATACGCCTATTTAGGCCCTGCCGGAACTTTCACCGAGGCGGCACTTTTGCAGGTTCCCGGGGCGCTCGATTCCGAGCGCATTCCGGCCAGCAGCGTTAATAGCGCATTGGCGATGGTCCGCGAGGGCAGTGCCGACGCCGCGATGGTGCCGATCGAGAACTCGGTGGAGGGCGGCGTGTCGGCCACCCTGGACGCCATCGCCGCCGGAGAATCCCTGCAGATCGTCGCCGAGGTGCTGGTGCCGATCAGCTTCGTGCTGGCGGTCCGGGCGAATATCGGCGCGCTGGAGCAGATCCGCGAAATTTCCACGCACGGGCACGCTTGGGCGCAATGCCGGTTGTGGGCCGAAGCGAATATCCCGGCCGCGGTTTTCACCCCGGCTGCTTCCACGGCCGCCGGCGCGCTGGGACTGCTGGACCCGGAGCAGCACCACGACGCGGCGATCTGCTCACCGCTGGTTGCCGAAGCGCGCGGCCTGAAGGTGCTGGTGCGTGGCGTGGAAGACAACGCCGGGGCGGTCACCCGTTTTATCCTGGTCACCTCGCCGGGGGCGATCCCGGCGCCGACGGGTGTGGATAAGTCGACGCTGATTCTGCCGCTTTCCGAGGACCGGCCGGGCGCGTTGATGGGAATTCTGGAGCAATTCACCGCGCGCGGGGTCAACCTCTCGCGCATCGAATCCCGCCCCACCGGCGCGGGCCTGGGGCGCTACTTCTTCTCCGTCGATGTCGAGGGGCACATCGCCGAAGAGCGCGTCTCCGCGGCCCTTGCCGGGTTGCACCGGCTCTGCCCGGAGCTGCGCTTCTTGGGGTCCTACCCGGCGGCGCAGGGCACCCGCCCGTTCATCGATACGCACAATTCAGACGGTGCGTTCGGCGATGCCCGGGACTGGGTGCTCAAGCTGAAGGCCCGCCTCTAGGGCGTGCGAATGCGCAGCGAGGACGGGTTGACCGAGACCTGGAGCTCGTTGACCTGGCCGGTTGGATCCCCGTCGATCTGCGTGTTCATCGGTTCCACGCAGCGCAATGAGATGTCGGTGCTCTGGTAGAAGCTCATCACCGGGATCTTGTTGCGCGAGCGGAATGCGGTCTTCAACAGGATCCAGCCCCATCCGGCGGCCGAACGCGGCGAGAGCACCACCGCGTCGAGCACCCCGTCGTCGATCTTCGCATCCGGGACAAAGTCCACGCCCTGCAGCTTGCCGCAGTTGGCGAAGAGCACCGAGCGGACCTTACGAGTCTGCCAGGCGTCGTCGTTGGAGAGCTTGATCTCGACCTTTTTGCGCCGCCCGGGCAGCTGGCGCAGCCCGGCCTCCGAGTAGGCAAGCCAGCCGACCTTGGATTTCAGCTCCTCGTCGGTGTCGTCGAACAGGTCCGCGTCGGTACCAACCCCGGCGATCACCAAGAACGCGTGGTCCGCGCTGCTGCCATCCAGCAGTTTCAGCTTCATATGGCCCACGTCGATGCGTCGCACCATGCCGCGCACGGCGACCAGCGCCGCGGTGTGCAGGTCGTCGAGCGGCACCTCGACGTTTCGGGCCAGCAGGTTGCCGGTGCCCAGCGGCAGCAACCCGAGAGTCGTTTCGGTGCCTTCGAGTACTTCTGCGACGGCGCGAATCGTGCCGTCGCCACCGGCGGCAATAATTGTGTCGCATCCGGCATCGAGCGCATTTTGGGCGGCTTCTTGACCCGCATTCTCCGGTGTCGTTTCGAAAACCAGCGGCTCTTCGAGGCCGGCCTCGGCACACACGTGGGCTACCGCATCACGCGCTTCGTCGGCACCTGACTTGGATGGATTGATGACCAGCCCAACCTTCTTCGACTCGGATTGCTCCTTCGCCGAAGGGTGCTGGCTCATCGGTTTCCCGTCCTGAGACAGCTTACGCACGGAATACCCGGTTACGGCCGCGAGCACAGCTGCGGCACCGGCTACGGATAATAAGATCACGCGGTTTCTCTGCATAGTGCTCTCATCGTACTCAAGATTGCTACGCTTAAGATGTGATCGACCTGAAAATGCTCACCGATAATCCGGATATGTACCGCGCCTCGCAACGCGCGCGCGGTGCCGACGAAGCGCTGATTGACCAGCTGATTGAGGCTGACTCGGCGCGTCGCGAAACCATAGCCACCTACGAACGCCTGCGCGCAGAGCAGAATGCGTTCTCCAAGAAGGTTGGCGCCGCCAAGGGCGAGGAACGTGCAGCACTGCTTGCGGAGGTCAAGGAGCTTGCGGTGGCCGTCAAGGCTGCCCAGGCTTCCTCCGACGAAGCGGCCGCTACCTGCACCTCCTTGCAGCGCTCCATCCCAAACCTGATCGTCGACGGTATCCCAGCCGGCGGTGAAGACGACTTCGCCCTGGTGAAGACCGTCGGCACCCCGCGCGACTTCGCCGCCGAAGGCTTCGAACCGCTGGATCATCTGCAGATCGCCGAGAAGCTCGGAGCGATCGACATGGAACGCGGGGCGAAGGTCTCCGGATCACGCTTCTATTTCCTGAAGGGCATCGGCGCGCGGCTGGAAATCGCGATGATGAACATGGCGCTGGAGCTCGCGGTCGAACGCGAATTCATTCCAATGATCACCCCGACCCTAGTCCGCCCGGAAACCATGCAGGGTACCGGCTTCGACGTCGAACACGACGATGAGATCTACAAGCTGGAACGTGACGACCTGTATCTGGTCGGCACCTCAGAGGTCGCGCTGGCCGGCTACCACGCCAACGAGATCATGGACCTGTCCGAGGGTCCGATCCGCTACGCCGGCTGGTCCACTTGTTACCGCCGCGAGGCCGGTTCCGCGGGCAAGGACACCCGTGGCATCATCCGCGTGCACCAGTTCAATAAGCTCGAAATGTTCATTTACACCACGGTTGACCAGGCCGAGGCCGAACACGAGCGTCTGCTGGCGATGGAGGAGGAAATGCTCAAGCGCATGGAGCTTCCATACCGTGTCATCGACACCGCCGCCGGGGACCTGGGGATGAGTGCGGCGCGTAAGTTTGACTGCGAGGCTTGGGTGCCATCGCAGGAGACCTTCCGCGAGCTGACCTCGACCTCGAACTGCACGACCTTCCAGTCCCGCCGGTTGAATATCCGCGAACGCGAGATCGTCGACGGCAAGCCTGGCAAGACCCGCGCGGTAGCCACCCTGAACGGCACACTCGCCACGACCCGTTGGATCGTTGCGATTCTGGAAAACCACCAGAACGCGGATGGCACGGTCAACGTGCCTAAGGCGCTGCAACCCTACCTGGGTGGGCTTGAAGTCCTGAAGTAAGCTAATCGACCGGCCCCGCAAAGGCCGGTCGATTGTCTTTTAATCCGCAGTTCACCTGCCATTGTGCCGTGGATCATCGCAATATCCACGCAGCGGTGGTTCACTTGAATCATGACTATTTTGACTAAGACCGGCAACGACGACCGGCTGCAGAACGAAAAGTTGATGATTTGCCTGGATGTCGACGGGACGATCGTCAATCACCAAGGTTTGATGAGCGCCCGGGTGCGCGACGTTGCCCGCGCGGTGGTGTCCGCCGGGCATGAGGTCGTGATCTCCACCGGGCGTTCGCTCGGTGCGGCACTGCCTATTATGAGCGAGCTAGGCATCGACCACGGCTTTGTCGTGGCCAGCAACGGTGGCGTGCTCGCCCGCGTGCAGGGCGAGAAGGTAGAAGTACTGCACCGCGAGGTCTTTGACCCGTCGCTCGCACTGGCGGCGTTGATGCGTCAGCTGCCGAACGCGAAATATGCGGTGGAGAATGAACGCGGTGAATTCTTGTCCAGCGATGTTTTTACCGATGCGAGTTTTGGTGCCGAATCCAAGGTCGTTGACTTTGACGAATTGCTACGCAGCAGGGCTGTCCGCGTGGTGGTCTTCTCCACCGATGCGACGGCCGAAGACTTCGGCCAGGCCGTACACGGTCTGGGCCTTTCCGGCGTCACCTACTCGGTGGGTTGGACCGCATGGTTGGATATCGCCGCCGAGGGTGTCACCAAGGCCAGTGGGCTTGAGCGGTTGCGCACCGAGCTGAAGTTCGAATCGGCTCAATCAATCGCTGTGGGCGATGGTCGTAACGACATTGAGATGCTCCAGTGGGCCGGCTTCGGGGTCGCGATGGGCCAAGCCCCCGACGAGGTCAAAATCGTCGCAGACGAGGTAACCGCTTCGGTGGACGAAGATGGTTTGGCGATCGTTCTAGAACGGCTGTTGCAGCGCTAGCTGGGAGTAAGCACTGCCTACGGAGCGTGGGCTATGGTCCGGGACCGCTGGATTCCTGATTTATCAGCCGGAGCTTGACGCCTCGCACCCATTTTGAATCACGCAGTAGTTGCGGAAATGGTTTGTGCAGGTATCCGGTCGCCGGCGGGGCCGTCGATAGATACATCATCGAGGAGCCCGGGTTCACTCGCATGGTGTGCGGTCCCTTGAGCGCTACGACTTCAAGCCAACCGGGTTTTTCTTTGGCCTTATTGCAGGTCGGGCAGCGCCCTGCCGCATTGTCGCTATCCGTAGGGCCGCCTAGGTGATGCTGAAGTACGTGGTCGGTCTCTTCGACCAGCCCATCGCAGAATGGGGTGCGGCAGTGCCGGTCTCGAATCCTCACGAAGCGGCGAAGCTTTTCGGGGAAGGCGCGGGCCTTGGAGTCCATTGCGATCAATTCCCCGTCCCCTGGGGCGGTGTAGAGTCGCGTCACGTCGGCCAGGGTCTCTAGGCGATCCAGATGCTCCTGAGCTTTGGCGGATTCCATTTCGGCGAAACTCTGCTCGTTGCCAATGGAATTTCCGGCGATTAGTTCCCGCGCGTATTGCGGCGGAACGTATCCGTAGCCTTCCATATAGGCCGGTTCGCGTTCGCCGAGGAGGAGGGTCTTATCGGTCATGATCAGCCCGACGTGCAGTTGCAACGGCAACTTCTCCGGCCGGCCGGCCAGCAAGTAGGTGCAGAGCAGGTCGGCTTTGATCTGCTCCCTGGTACGCAGATCGCCTTGTTTCTTCAGACGGAATGACTCTTGGCGCAGATGCATTTGCAGTGCTGTGCCGGCGACGACGGGCAAGGTGCCGCTGATGCGTACGCAGTTCTTTCCTTTGGAGAAGCGGACATGGCGTTTGGTGTCCGCTTGCTTCATTTTCCGGCACTGATCATCTGAGGCATGGGCCAAGGTGAAGCGTTGCACCGTGTCGGTGAGCTGTTTGGGGCCTTGGGACTCGAACATGTCCGGGTTGTCACGGAAGGTGGCGTCGAATTCGGTCCGGCGTTCGGCTTTGACCTCTTGCAGGGGCGTAAGAACCGCCAGGACTTGGGCTTCGGTGAGTTCGCCGCGAGAGAAGCACTCTGCGAGGTAGGGGGTATCTTCGGCCAAGATCCGGCAGTTGACCAGATAACTGCGGTATCC
>NZ_JBQSYL010000044.1:0-20838 GCF_052379245.1 Glutamicibacter sp. AOP12-B1-11
AAACCTGCAGAAGATTGGAGCATAATCATGGCTGACCTGCTTCCCGAGCACCCAGAATTTCTCTGGAATAACCCGGACCCGAAAAAGTCCTACGATGCGGTGATCGTCGGCGGCGGCGGGCACGGACTGGCGACCGCCTACTACCTGGCCAAGAACCACGGCATGACAAATATCGCCGTCCTTGAAAAGGGCTGGCTGGCCGGCGGAAATATGGCCCGCAACACCACCATCATCCGTTCGAACTACCTGTGGGACGAATCCGCAGGCATCTACGAGCACTCCCTGAAGCTCTGGGAGCAGCTGCCCGAGGAACTGGAATACGACTTCCTCTTCTCCCAGCGCGGAGTGATGAACCTGGCCCACACCCTGGGAGATGTGCGCGAATCGGTACGCCGCGTGGAGGCGAATAAGCTCAACGGAGTGGACGCCGAATGGCTGAGCCCGGAACAGGTCAAGGAAGCCTGCCCGATCATCAACATTTCCGACGACATCCGCTACCCGATCATGGGCGCCACCTACCAGCCCCGTGCCGGCATCGCCAAGCATGACCACGTTGCCTGGGCCTTCGCCCGCAAGTGCAACGAGCTGGGCGTGGACCTGATCCAGAACTGCGAAGTCACCGGAATCCTCAAGGACGGCAACAAGGTCACCGGGGTGAAGACCAACCGCGGCACCATTCTCGCCGGCAAGGTCGCCCTCGCGGGCGCCGGCCACTCCTCGGTGCTGGCCGAAATGGCCGGCGTCGACCTGCCGATCCAGTCCCACCCGCTGCAGGCACTGGTCTCCGAACTCTTCGAACCGGTGCACCCGACGGTGGTCATGTCCAACCACATCCACGTCTACGTCTCGCAGGCGCATAAGGGCGAACTGGTGATGGGCGCGGGCATCGACTCCTACAACGGCTACGGCCAGCGCGGTGCCTTCCACGTGATCCAGGAGCAGATGGCGGCCTCCGTGGAGCTCTTCCCGATCTTCGCCCGAGCCCACGTGCTGCGCACCTGGGGCGGCATTGTGGACACCACCATGGATGCCTCGCCGATCATCTCCAAGACCCAGGTCGAGAACCTCTACGTCAACTGCGGCTGGGGAACCGGCGGCTTCAAGGGCACCCCGGGTGCCGGCTGGACCTTCGCGCACACCATCGCCAACGACGAGCCGCACAAGCTGAACAAGCCGTTCGCGCTGGAACGCTTCGAAACCGGCTACCTCATCGACGAACACGGCGCCGCAGCCGTGGCCCACTAAGAAAGGGAACCAACTCATGATGCTGATTGACTGCCCGAACTGCGGGCCACGCAACGAAACCGAATTCAAATTCGGCGGCCAGGCGCACGTCGCCTACCCGGACGACCCGCAGGCGCTGAGCGATAAGGAATGGGCGCAGTACCTGTTCTACCGCAAGAATCCCCGAGGCATCAACGCCGAACGCTGGGTGCACGCCGCCGGGTGCCGCAAATGGTTCAACGCCCTGCGCGACACCGTCACATACGAATTCAAGGCAATCTACGGCGCCGGCGAAGCCCGCCCGGAACTGCAAAACACCGAGGGAGGCACCCGATGAGCACCACCGATTCATACCGTCTGGACGCTGCGCAGGCAGTCGACGCCCGGGTGGACTACGCGCAGCCGCTCGACGTGAAGCTGAACGGCCAGCCGCTGTCCGCGTTGCGCGGGGATACCCTGGCCAGCGCGATGCTGGCCTCCGGCATCCGCCGGGTGGGCGACTCGCTGTACCTGAATCGCCCGCGCGGCATCTTCGCCGCCGGGGTGGAGGAGCCCAACGCGCTGGTCCACATCCACGCGCGGCACAGCGACGACGTGGACGAGTCGATGCTCGCCGCCCCGGTGGTTCCCGCCGCCCAGGGGCTGTCCGCCCGCACCCTGTCGGGCCTGGGCACCATGGACCCGCGCAAGGACGAGGCCTACTACGACCACGCGCATGTGCACACCGACGTGCTGGTGGTCGGCTCCGGTCCGGCAGGCCTGGCCGCCGCCCGCGAGGCCGCCCGCAGCGGGGCGCGGGTGATGCTGCTCGATGAGCGCGCCGAAGCCGGCGGACGGCTGCTCGACGCGCCGGACGAACAGATCGACGGGATCGACTCCTGCCAGTGGATCGCCCAGGTCACCGCCGAGCTTGAGGCCGCAGAGGAGACCACCCACCTGCAGCACACCACGGCGCTGGGCAGCTACGACTCGAACTACGTGATCGCCGTGCAGCGCCGCACCGCGCATCTGGACGATGCGCCGGCTCCGGGGGTTTCGCGCGAACGCGTCTGGCATATCCGTGCCGGGCAGGTGGTGCTCGCCACCGGCGCCCACGAGCGTCCGCTGGTCTTCGAGAACAACGACCGCCCGGGCATTATGCTCGCCGGCGCCGTGCGCTCCTACCTGAACCGCTACGGGGTGCGCGCCGGCGCGCAGATCCTCGTGGCCACCACCAACGACTCGGTCTACCCGCTGGTCACCGAGCTGGCCGCCAGCGGCGGGGTCGTCGCGGTCGTCGACGCCCGCGAAAACGTCTCGGTGGCTGCCGCCGAGGCGGTCGGCGCCGGGGTGCACGTGATCACCGGCTCGGTGGTCGTGGATACCGAGGCGGGCGCCAACGGCGAGCTGTCGGCCGTCTGGGTCGCCAGCCTGGATGCGCAGAACAACATCGGCGCCGCGCAGCGCCTGGCCGCGGACACGCTGGCCATCTCCGGCGGCTTCAACCCGGTGGTGCACCTGCACTCCCAGCGCCAGGGCAAGCTCGCCTGGGATTCCACCGTGCACGCGTTCCTGCCCGCGGCACCCGTCGCCAACCAGCACCTCGCCGGTTCGCTCACCGGCCGCTTCGACACCGCCGGCGCGCTGGCCGGGGGCGCCGCCGCAGGTGCCGCGGCGGCCACCGCCGCCGGCTTCGCGACGATCGCCCGCGTGCCCGAAGCCATCGAGGTGGCCCTGGGCGAAACCCGCCCGGTCTGGCTGATCCCCTCGCGCCAGGGCGAGGACGCGGTGCACTACAAGCACCACTTCGTGGACCTGCAGCGCGACCAGACCGTGGCCGAGGTGCTGCGCTCCACCGGAGCGGGCATGCGCTCGGTGGAACATGTGAAGCGCTACACCTCGATCTCCACCGCCAACGACCAGGGCAAGACCTCCGGGGTGGCAGCCATCGGCGTGATCGCCGCGGTGCTGGGCATCGAAAACCCGGCCGAGATCGGCACCACCACCTTCCGCGCCCCCTACACCCCGGTCTCCTTTGTCGCCCTCGCCGGGCGGAACCGCGGCCAGCTGCTGGACCCGGCCCGCATCACCGCCATGCACCCCTGGCACCTGGCCCAAGGCGCCGCGTTCGAGGACGTCGGGCAGTGGAAGCGCCCCTGGTACTACCCGCAGGCGGGCGAGGACATGGACGCGGCGGTCTACCGCGAATGCGCCGCGGTGCGCGACTCGGTGGGCATGCTGGACGCCAGCACGCTGGGCAAGATCGAGATCCGCGGGGCGGACGCGGCCGAATTCCTGAACCGCATCTACACCAACGGCTACACCAAGCTGAAGGTCGGCATGGGCCGCTACGGGGTCATGTGCCACGCGGACGGGATGATCTTCGACGACGGGGTGACCCTGCGCCTGGCGCAGGACCGCTTCTTGATGCACACCACCACCGGCGGCGCCGCGGAGGTGCTGGACTGGCTGGAGGAGTGGCTGCAGACCGAATGGCCGGAGCTGGATGTCGTGTGCACCTCGGTCACCGAGCAGCTGGCCACCGTCGCGGTGGTCGGGCCGAAGTCCCGCGCGGTGATCTCCAAGCTTGCCCCGGAACTGGACGTGTCCAACGAGGCGTTCAAGTTCATGGCCTTCGTGGACACCACGCTGGAAAACGGCACCCCGGCACGGATCAGCCGGATCTCCTTCTCCGGAGAACTCGCCTTCGAGATCGCGGTGCCGAGCTGGTACGGGCTGGGCACCTGGGAGGCCGTCTACGCGGCCGGCGAGGAATTCAACATCACCCCGTACGGCACCGAAACCATGCACGTGCTGCGCGCCGAAAAGGGCTTCATCATCGTCGGGCAGGACACCGACGGCACGGTGACCCCGCAGGACGCGGCCATGGGCTGGGTGGTCTCGAAGCTGAAGGATTTCGTGGGAAACCGCTCCTTCAACCGCGATGACAACCAGCGCGTGGACCGCAAGCAGCTGGTCTCCGTGCTGCCGGTGGACAAGACCCTGCGCCTGCCCGAAGGCACCGCGCTGGTCGGAGCCGGAACCCCGGTCACCCCGGCCGACGGCCCGGTCCCGATGGAAGGCTGGGTCACCAGCTCCTACAACTCGCCCGCGCTGGGCCGAACCTTCGGCCTGGCCCTGATCAAGAACGGCTTCAACCGCATCGGTGAAGTCCTCAAGGCCCCCGTCGGCGACCAGCTGGTCGACGTCGAGGTCTGCGAAACCGTACTCTACGACCCGGAAGGCAGCCGCCGAGATGGCTAAGCACAGCGTGATCGAACCAACCACCGACCTGCGCCGCTCCCCGGCCGCGCACCTGGCCGAGGCGATGGCCCAGGCCTCCGTCGCCGGGACGCGCGCCGTCGCATTGCGCGAGATTGCGCTGGCCAGCGCGGTGTCGCTGCGCGCGGTTCCCGGCAGCGCCGGGCATCAGGCGCTCGCCGAGGCCACCGGCGTGGGCTTGCCGACCGGCGTCGGCGAGGTCGCCGGGAGCGTAGCCGGCACCGCGGTGCTCTGGCTCGGGCCGGACGAATTCATGGCCTTCAACGCCGCCGGACAGGAGCTCACCGAGCCGCTGGACTCCGCCCTGGGTCAGGCGCCGGGCCAGGTGATCGACCTTTCGGCGAACCGTGCGGTGCTGGAGCTGCGCGGTGCCGGGGCCACCTTGGTGCTGCGCAAGAGCTGCCCGGCCGATCTGCATCCGCGGGCCTTCGCGGTCAACCAGGCGATCACCACCACGGTAGCGAATGTGCCGATCCTGCTCTGGCGCACCGCGGAGAACAGCTGGTATGTGATGCCGCGCGCCTCGTTCACCGAACATGTGGTGCACTGGATGATCGACGCGATGGCCGAGTTCGCCGCGGACCCGGTCAGCTAGGCACAGCACGTTCGACAGCAGCAGGGCACCTGGCGGGCCGGTCCATTTTCGGGCCGGCCCGCCGGTGTCCGGCGGCAAAAATTTGCGGACAAGACTCCGGCGCGCTGGCATACTGGGATTAGCGACGCAATCTCGTTGCGGCGGATGGGAATCCGCACTCGGCACGATCCGTGGGAGTCATGATGACCGAGCGTATTTTGTTAGTTGGGGTTGAACCGGGACAGTCGCCGACGGTCCTCGAAGCCGTCATCGAGCTGGCCGAGGCCACGGGCGCGAAGATCATGTGCCTCTATGCGGACTCCGGCCGTTTTGTCACCGAACGCCTGCCCACCGGGGAAATTGTCGAAGACACCACTTTCGATGGGGATGAGCAGTTCCAGCAGGATTTCTCCGCGGCGCTCGCCGAACAGCTTTCGCAGGCCTTCGCCGGGACGAAGGTCAGCTGGGCGGCGCGCACCGTCGCCGGCGATCCGGCCAAGGCGTTGATGCGGGTGGCCGATGAGCTCAACGCGCAGCTGATCGCCATCGGCACCCGGCGTCCGGGGCTGCGTAGCCGGATGGAAGAACTCATGGACGGATCGATCGCCGTCGCGCTGGCCCATCGCCAGTCCCGTCCGGTGCTCGTCGTCCCGCAGGTTCCCGGATTCTTCGAGGCGCAGTCCGCGAGGTCATGAAGCTTCGCCCGGAGGCGAAAATAGCTCTGCGGAACCGCCGCTGGCCTACGATGAAGCCATGACTCGGCGCAACGTAGATCTCGCAATCATTGGCTCAGGTTCCGGCAACTCGCTGATTACCGACTACTGGGACGACAAGCAGGTAGCCATCGCCGAGGGGTCGACCTTCGGCGGCACCTGCCTGAACGTGGGCTGCATCCCGACGAAGATGTTCGTCCGCCCCGCCCATCTGGCCCGCGGCATCGAAGAGGCCGCCCGGCTCGGGATGCAGCTGGCCGTGGAGAAGGTCGACTGGCTCGCCATCCGCGATCGGATCTTCGGGCGCATCGACCCGATCTCCGCCGGCGGGGAGGACTACCGCAAGCGGCTGGAGCACGTCGAGCTCATCTCCCAGTTCGTCACGCTGCGCGAGGGCAAGACCCTGCGGGCCGAAGACGGCACCGAGATCACCGCCGAGCAGCTAGTCATCGCCGCCGGATCCCGCCCCACCCTGCCCGCGCTGGAAGGCATCAACCTGGACGGGGTGCACACCTCGGACACCATCATGCGCCTGGCGCAGCTTCCCGAACGGCTGGTCATCATCGGCGGCGGCTACATCGCCTGCGAGTTCGCCGCCATCTTCTCCGCCCTGGGCTCCGAGGTCATCCAGCTGGTCCGCTCCGGGGCGCTGATGCGCCACCTGGATGCCGAGATCAGCGAGGCCTATAACGCGGAGGCGACCGCCCATTGGCAGGTGCGCTATCACACCGAAGCCCGCGCGCTGCGCCCGGCCGACTCCGGGCTGGACGTGGAGCTCGGGGGAGAAACGCTGCGTGCCGACGCGGTGCTCGTGGCCATCGGCCGCACCCCGAATACGGATCTGATCGGCGCGCGGGAAGCCGGCCTGGATCTGCACGAGGACGGCCGGCTGCAGGTGGATGAATACCAGCGGGTGCTGCGCGGCGGGCAGCCGGTGGTTGGCACCTACGCGCTAGGGGACATCAGCTCCGAAATGCAGCTGAAGCATGTGGCGAACTACGAGGCGCGGCTCGTCGCCCACAACCTGGAGCATCCCGGAGAGTTGCGCAAGAACTCCGACCGTGCGGTCCCGGCAGCGGTGTTCACCCATCCGGAACTTGCCACCATCGGGCTCACCGAGGAAGAAGCGCGCGCGCAGCTCGGCGCGGAGCACCTCACCGTGAAGACGCAGAAATTCGGGGACACCGCCTATGGCTGGGCGATGGAGGATCGCACCGGACGATTCAAGGTGCTCGCCGACAAGCGCACCGGCCAGCTGGTGGGTGCCCACGCCATGGGGCCGGAGGCCTCGAACCTCATCCAGCCGGTGATTATGGCGATGAACCTGGGCATCGATGCGCACACCGCGGCCACCGGCCAGTACTGGATCCATCCGGCGCTGATGGAGGTCGTGGAAAATGCCCTGCTCGGATTGGACGTCCCGGACTCGGGGCTGCTCTAGACCTCGAAATACAGTTCCAGGTGCAGCTTGCACCCGGGGTTGAAGAGCGCGGCGCAGGCGGGGCAGGTACTCGCGCCCAAATATTGCGTGATGCTCAGCTGGGCCTTGCAGACCCCGCAGAGCACCGCCGGTTCGCCGAAGCGCTCGGCCGGCCAGAGCCGTACCTGGTGCCCGGCAACTTCCGCGTGGCACAGGTGGCACGGATAGTACTGTCCGCAGCAGAAGTGCTTGATGGCGATGACATCGAAGTCCTGATGGTAGTGGGCGCAGCGCGTTTGCGGGTCGACCTCGACCCCGAGGACTGCGGGTGTATCGCTCATTTGTGCTCCTTATCCATCACGTAGCCTACTCATCGACGAACACCGTGACCCAAATTTTGGAGTCCTTCTCGGCGGTAATTTCTATTCGTTGCTCCGTGGGCCGGGCGCCTACCGGTGCGCTCATGCTGCTTGCGCCCTGGGTGGTGCACCCTCCGGTGGCCGAGCTACTGCCGTGGTTCGTGAGCTGCAACTCCCAATCACCGCTTCCGGTGCAGAGCACCGCAGCGCCTAGCTGCGTGTGCTCATCGGGAAGAGAAGCAACGTCGACAGTGATGCTTCCGCTGCCGGTGGCTTGGGCAATGATCGCTGCCTTCGGATTGGTTGAGGATAACGCAGCTTGCTGTTGGCCGAACATTGCGCCATCGCTCTCATCGCTGCCTACGGGCTGGTCAGCGGAAGCTTCTGGTGTCGGGTCGATCTCTGATGCATCCCCGGTGCAACTAGCCAATGAGAAAGCCAGTGCCGCTAGCAGGGTGACGACAGGCAAAGTTTTTATCATCCTCATGGGAAAATCATAGGTCTCTTCGACTGTCTGCGCTACAGCGGCTCTGGAACTGCTCGGCGCGGCAAACAGCCGGCGCTCGCCGGCAGATCGCGGCACCGCATCCCCGCCCGACCCGAAGCCGTTGTGCATTGATGCACGCTCAATGTGCGAAAGAGGAGCCCGTATTGGCGTGCTGACACCTACCTTCCAAGTGTGATCTAGGACATACTCGTGATTGATCATCACAGGTGGGGTTCGAAATCGAATCTCTTGGCTGGAAGGAAAACCATTGGTATCCGAAACCTCAACCAAGGCCGAACGCAAGGGGCTGCGCCGCGTCGTCTCCGCTTCCATGGCCGGCACCGTCGTGGAATGGTACGAATTCTTCCTTTATGCCACCGCCGCGACGCTGGTCTTCAACAAGGTCTTTTTCCCCGAATCGGCCAACGAGCTGGATAACATCATCAAGGCGTTTCTGACCTACGCGGTCGGTTTTGTCGCCCGCCCGATCGGCGGCATCGTCTTCGGCCACTTCGGCGACAAATACGGACGAAAGCACCTCTTGCAGATCGCGATTGTGCTGGTCGGCGCGACTACCTTCCTCATGGGTTGCCTGCCGACCTTCGACGCGATCGGCTACGCGGCACCGATCCTGCTGATCGTGCTGCGCTTCCTGCAGGGCTTCGCCGTCGGCGGCGAGTGGGGCGGCGCGGTCTTGCTGGTGGCCGAACATGCGCCGAACAAGGAGCGCGGCTTCTGGTCCTCATGGCCGCAGGCGGCGGTGCCGATCGGCAACCTGCTGGCCACCATCGTGCTGCTGGTGCTCTCCTCCACACTCAGTGAGGAAGCCTTCCTCGCCTGGGGTTGGCGTGTGGGCTTCTGGCTTTCGGTAGTGATCGTGGTCGTCGGCTACTACATCCGCACCCGTGTCTCGGACGCCCCGATCTTCCAGGAGGCCAAGGCCGAGCTGGAACAGAACGCGGCAGCCGGATACGGCGTCAAAGAGGTCTTCCGCCGCTACCCGCGTGGGGTGTTCACGGCCATGGGCCTGCGCTTCGGGGAGAACATCATGTACTACATGGTGGTGACCTTCTCCATCACCTACATGGCCACCCAACTGAAGATGGATACCTCCACGATTCTCGGGTTGATGCTGCTCGCGCACATCTTCCATGCGGTCCTAGTGCCGCTGGTCGGCAGGATGACCGACACCCGTGGGCGCCGACCGGTCTATGCCACCGGGGTGATCCTGATGGCCTTCTGGGGCGTGATCGCCTTCCCGCTGTTCAATACCGCAAACGACTTCGTGATCCTGTTGACCATCACCGGTGGCTTGGCCGTGCACGCATTGATGTATGCCGGTCAGCCGGCGATCATGGCAGAAATGTTCCCCACCCGCATGCGCTACTCCGGTGTCTCGCTGGGCTATCAGGTCACCTCGATCGTCGCCGGGTCGATGGCGCCGATTATCGCCACCTTCCTGCTGAAGGTCTATGGTTCTTGGGTGCCGGTGGCCGGTTACATCGTCTTCGCCGCGCTTGTCACCATGGTGGCCGTCTACTTCATGAAGGAGACGAAGGGGATTAGCCTGGCCGCTATCGACGAGCAGGACCGCATCGACACCGGGCTGCTCAACGAGGCGGTAAAGGTCAAAAAATAGGCAGAAGAACGCGGCCGGCTCCGCGCAGGGGCCGGCCGTTGCCATGCCACGATGAGGTTCTAGCAATCGTTGCCGCATCGCAGAGCAGCATCGGAAGTGAACCTGATTCGCCACTCAATACTTTTCCACATTGGGCTAAAACCCCGCTCAAACAGTCCGTAGCCCGCGAGATCATTGAACATGGGACTACAAGAGATATTTCAGAGCGACGATGATACCCATCGTCTCCCGCTGAACCCGCCAGGACACCGGGTTGCTTCCCATCCTGACGGGTTGTTGACCTCCTTGGTTGAGCATGAGAAGTATTTCAGCCAGATCGCGGCGCTGGCCGCCGAACTCTACAACCTGCCGCCGTTGCAGGATCCGGGCTCAGGGCTGGTGCGGCTGCAGAAGCTCGCGAGGCTGCGGCGCATGCTCGACGCGGCCGAGGCGGTGACTCTTTCGGACTCGGTGGAACTGGTCGCCCAGGTCGTGGCCGAAAACAGCAGTGCGGATCCGAAGACGGAAACCGAGCAGCAACGCCGTGAGCGGATCAGCGCGAACTACTACGGCGTGGACCCGGCCGCCGAGCAGATCATCCGTTCGAACTTCATCGCCGAAGCCGCCGTGGCGTTGCGTGAGTCCGAGGAGAAGGTCCGCGGGAAGCTGTTCATTGCCGACGGGCTGCGCCATTTGTGCACGGACACGCTGGATGCTTTGGCTGCCGGGGAGATCACCACGAAGGCGGCGGGGGATATCGTGAAGCAGGCTCAGGATTTGGGGTCCGCCGATATCCGGCGGATGGAGCATGTGCTGTTGCCGATGGCGAAAACCGCGTCGGATGCGGCCGTGAGCCAGCGTGCTCGGCGGATGCATGACCGGATGAACCCCGAATCGGCGCAGGAGCGCCATGAGGCGGCGAAGGAGTCCCGGGCGTTGACGCATTGGAGTGAAGCGGACGGGATGGCGGCGTTGAAGTTGCGTGCTCCGGCGGCGGATATTATTTCCATGGTCAACACGGTGAAGTATTTCGCGAGGCATGATGTGGATCCTGACGATTCCCGTACCCAGGGGCAGCGGGAGGCTGATATTTTCCGTGATGCCCTGCTCGATGGGTGGCCGGCAACGGGTGGGACGCCGTTGAAAACGCGGGTGGCGTTGACTATCCCGGCGGTGGAGACCTTGGCGGATCCCAAGCGGGCGTTGGCGGATTTGGAAGGGTATGGGCCGATCCCGGTGGGCACGGCCTTGGCGTTGGCGAAGGACGCTCCGTCGATGCTGCGGGTGCTGACCGATCCGTGGACCGGGGCCGCGATCGATGTGGGGCGGCAGAAGTATCGTCCTTCGCAGGCGTTGAAGGATTTGTTGCGGGTGCGGGAGGTGCATTGCTGCTTCCCGGGGTGCCGGCGTACCGCGGAGACTTCGGAGATTGATCATGTGGAGGATTGGGCCAAGGGCGGGCACACGGATCGGAGTAATACGAAGTTGCTCTGCAAGCGGCATCAGATGTTGAAACACGCGTTGGGGTGGCAGTCGATTTACCGCCCTGATGGGTCGGTGGGTTGGCGGACTCCTCATGGGTTGGTCTGTCTGGAGTTGCCGGGCAGCGTTCAGGTGGTGCAGAACTTCGATCACGTTCATGACCGGACTCCGGTGCGGGAGGTGGGGCTGACTGATCGGGTGCGTCGGGTGTTGGGTTGGGTTGATCCGCCGGATCGGATTGCTAGCTAGTTGCGTTGCTGGGTTGTTGGGTGAGTGATTTTTTCATTCACCGCCGCTAGATCACATTACCTATCTGATACTTGTTTACC
The DNA here is from genome assembly GCF_052379245.1 of Glutamicibacter sp. AOP12-B1-11. Classification (NCBI taxonomy): domain Bacteria; kingdom Bacillati; phylum Actinomycetota; class Actinomycetes; order Micrococcales; family Micrococcaceae; genus Glutamicibacter; species Glutamicibacter sp. AOP12-B1-11. The sequence goes on from NZ_JBQSYL010000044.1 coordinate 11,468, forward strand.
GGTTGCCGGGGGCGCGGTGTTCTTGGTGCCGGCTACTGGTCTGCGTGGCGTGTGTCTTGGTGGCTGGTTGGTGGTCGGGTTTGGTGGCTGAGTGAAGAATATTCTCAGTCAGTCGGTGCCCTGGTTCGTGCGGCGCGAGGCAGATTTGCTGATCGAGTGGGCTGGCCGTGCGTGGGTGACTGAAAAATTTATTCATCTGTGTTCGGGCGCCAAGTTCGTGGATGGTGGTCCGGTTGCCGCGAAACGGCAGCCCGGTCTGCGGGTGCTCGGACCGCTGTTCGGCAGAGGAGAGAAACCGTCAGTTGCTCCTCTGCCTCACATTGCTCGATGCCCGATCTGGCAGGGGGCGCAGCTCGGCGCTCAGCGGCGTTGGTACGAGGTTCGTTTGGTTCTGGATGTCGACTCGCCGCACTCCACATTCAATGCAACGCACGTAGATGACATAGCCGATCGAAGTAGGGTGCTTGGACTCGCTGATCCAGCTGTGCTCGTGGGTGCCGACGAGCGACGTGTTTTGCTGAGTTTTGATGTTCTGTTCAATGTGCATACTACTACCATGATGTAATGGTCTTATGCATCTCAACCCTTACGGAGAATATGCGGTTCTGCTAGCTGCCTCGCTCGCCTCGTCCTGGCCGGAAGACCGTGCCGGAATCGTCTCTCGCGCACGGGAATTCGGAATGACAGTTCCCTTTCCCGAGGAAAGGGGGGACTACAATGCGGTTCGCCGTGTCATCGACGACTGGCTGACCGTGGTGGATGCACCAGACCCGCAAGAGCGTGCGCGCATCCTCAATGAGCACATGGCCACCGCCTCTGCGTATCCGCGGCTTACCGACCACGATGATGAAGGGTGGCATCTGCACTATCGGGATGCCGACGCGCGCGCCTTGCCCCACGTGCTCTCGGCTGTTTTCAGCGTGGGCACCGCCTTGCATCTCACGACCCGTGGGATGCATCGCCTGCACCGCTGCGCTGCGGGATCGACGCCGGGGGATCCCTGCACGGCGGTAGTGGCCGATGTGACGCGCAACGGCAGGCAGCAGTATTGCTCGGTGCGCTGCGCGAACCGGGCGGCTGTCCGCAGACACCGTGCCCGAGCAACGGCGGGCAGCGACTAGTGCGGACTGGCAGCAAGCGAGGGGCGACGGGTTCGCGGCCGCCCTCCGCCTAGGCAGTGCACCGGTTCAGCAGGGGAAGGGCGGGATGAACCAGGTGCCATGTGCGGCGGCATCGTTCAGCGCACGCACCGTCGCCTGAACCGCCTTGTTGCGCAGCGCCTCCTCGCGGCCCACCAGCCAGTATTCCGAGGTGTAGGAGAACCGATCGTGCAGCACCGGCACCAGGTTCGGGTACTGCTCGGAGAGGAAGACCGGCAGCAGGCCGAGTCCGGCGTGGTTCATCGTCGCGGCGAATTGCACGGCGATGCTGGTGGAGGACACCGAACGGCGCATCGGGGGAAATAGGCTGGTCGCGTCGTCGAGCTTGTCCACGGTCAGCGCGGTGTCGATGTAGTAGTTCAGGTAGTGCTCGCGCAGATCTTCCAATGCGGTGGGGGTGCCGCGGCGCTCCAGATATTCGGCGGTGGCGTAGAGCCGCAGTTCATAGTCCATCAGCTTCGAGGACACCGCGCGGCGCACATGCGGTTCGCCGATGACGATCTCCAGGTCCATGCCGGTGCGTGTCTGCCGCGCCCGGGTGGTTTCCGAAACGATCTCGAATACCAGCTGCGGGTGCTCTTCGTGGAGCCTGGCCAGCGCCGGGGCGGCCAGGTGGGCGCTGAACGCGTCGGGCGCGGCGACCCGCACATGCCCGGTGAGCTGTCCGGTGTCCTCCTCGGTGCCAATCGCCGCCACCGCCTGTTCGATGGCCTCGGCGGAAATCGTTGCGCGCCGGCCCAGATCGGTCAGCTCCCAGCCGTTCGGTGTGCGGGTGAGCAGCTGTCCGCCCATGGCTTTCTGCAGCGCGGCGATGCGCCGGGAGATCGTCGAATGGTTGACCCCGAGCACGCTCGCGGCAGCGGTGTAGCGGCCCAGGCGCGCCACCGTCAAGAAGGCGATCAGGGATTCGAGGTGGCGGTAATCGATCTGGCGGTCCATCCATACAGTGTGCACCAGCGCACAGCAGTGTTGCAATAATGACCTTTCCTTGTGCGTTGAGGTTGTGATCCGCCGCACCTACGCTGGGAATTAGTTAGGTCAACAAGGCTACGGAGGGTACGGCAATGAGCGTTTACGCATGGATCGGCTTGGGCAATATGGGTGCTCCGATGAGCGGGAACCTGGTGCGTGCAGGGCATACGGTGCGCGGTTATGACCTGAACGCCGAGGCCTGTGCCGCGGCCGAGGCGGCCGGCGTGCAGATCGCGGCCAGCATCGCCGAGGCGATGACCGGCGCCGACGCGGTATTCACCATGCTGCCCAAGGGCGAGCATGTCCGTGCGGTGTACGAGGCGCCCGAGGGGGTGTGGGCCAACGCCACGAGCGATATGCTGCTGCTCGATTCCTCCACCGTGGATATCGAATCCTCCCGAGCGCTGCACGAGGGCAGCGCGCAACGCGGCCTGGACTTCGTCGATGCGCCGGTCTCCGGCGGGATCTCCGGGGCGGCGGCCGGCACGCTCGCCTTCATGCTCGGCGGCCGGGCCGAACTGATGGACCGGGCGGTGCAGCTGATCTCCCCGATGTCGGCCAAGACCATCGTCGCCGGCGGACCGACCTCCGGGATCGCGGCGAAAATCTGCAATAACATGATGCTGTTCATCGACCTGATGGCCAGCGCCGAAGGCTCCCAGCTGGCCGAGCGCCTGGGGCTTGATGCGAAGGTGTTCTGGGAGATTGCCTCGGTCTCCTCGGGGCGTTCCTGGGCGCAGCAGACCTGGTACCCGGTGCCCGAAGTGATCGACACGGCGGCGGCGAACAACAATTTCGAGGCGACGTTCCGCGTGGATCTGGCCCGCAAGGACGTGGGCCTGGCGCTGGACGCCGGGGCGCTGACCGGGATCGACCTGCCGGCCGCCACACTGGCCCGGGAGCACTTCGACAGGCTCATCGCCGAAGGCCTGGCGGACAAGGACTGCTCGCTGATCGTGAAGAATCTGGTGCCCGACGGAGTGGTGCGCGGCTACACCCCGCAGGTCAGCGTGGGGCGGTAACGCAATGCGCAGCATCCGGGCCGCCGTCCTTCAGCAGTCGGGGGCCGCACGCCCCTACGCGCAGAGCAAGCCGCTGCGGGTTACCGAGGTGCAGCTGGCCGAGCCCGGGCCCGGCGAGGTGCTGGTGCGCATCGAGGCTGCCGGGTTATGCCATTCGGACCTGTCGGTGATCGACGGCAACCGGCCCCGCCCGCTGCCGATGGTGCTCGGCCATGAGAGCGCCGGACTGATCGAGGCGCTCGGCGCGGGAGTCAGCGACCTGCACGTAGGCCAGCGGGTGGTCTCGGTCTTCCTGCCGCGCTGCGAAAACTGCGCCGCCTGCGCCACCGGCGGCAAGCTGCCCTGCACGGCCGGCAGTGCGAGCAATGCCTCCGGCACCTTGCTCAGCGGTGCGCGCAGGCTCGCGGCCGAGGGCCAACCGCTGCACCATCACCTGGGCGTTTCGGCCTTCGCCAGCCACGCGGTGCTGGACCGCCGCTCGGTGGTGCCGGTCGGCGCAGACGTGCCGCCGGCGGTGGCGGCGGTGCTCGGCTGCGCGGTGCTCACCGGGGGAGGCGCGGTACTCAACGCGGGCCGGCCGGTGCAGGGCCAATCCCTGATGGTGCTGGGCCTGGGCGGAGTGGGCATGGCGGCGCTGCTGGTAGCCATCGCCCATACCGCCGGCTGGACCCGCCCGGCCCGGCTGATCGCGGTGGACATGAACCGCGATAAGCTCCAGCGCGCCCTGGAGCTCGGGGCCACCGAGGCGCTCACCCCGGATCAGGCCGCGGATAGGGGGATCACCGCAGACGTGGTGATCGAGGCCGCTGGCCACCCAAAGGCGTTTGAATCCGCGGTACGCGCCACGTCAATCGGCGGCACGCTGGTGACCGTGGGGCTCCCGGCTCCCGGAGCGCTGGCCGAAATCGAACCGCTCGCGCTGACCAGCGGCGCGCGCACCCTCATCGGTTCCTACCTCGGCTCGGCCATCCCCGCCCGGGATATTCCCTACTATGAACAGCTCTGGCGCGACGGGCTGCTGCCGGTCGAGGAACTGCTCACCGGCCAGCGCCCGCTGAGTGAAATCAATTTGGCCTTCGACGAGCTCGCCGATGGGAGCACCATCCGCCAGCTGATCGCCTTCGACTGACCGCGTCGGACGAGGTCGCCAGCCGTGATAGTTTAGCGATTATGTCCGTGAAGAATGACCCGCCCGCCTTGCCGAACCTGCGTGAGGCCGGTGGGATTCCCGCCACCGGGGGAAGCATCCGGCCCGGGCTGCTTTTCCGCCGCGCCGCCTCCCTCGGCGACTACCTGCTCGCCCACGGCTTGAGCGTCCGGCAAATTGAACGGCTCGGGGCTCGGCTGGTGGGCAGCCGGTGAGCACCCCCGCGCCAAGCACCGGACCGCGCGCCCTGGCCACGCTGACCGATAGGCAGATCTTCGATTATCTGTGCCTGCACCAGCCCGCCACGCGCACCGATATGTCCGATTTCTTGGGCCTGTCCAAACCCACCGCTTCCCAGGGGATCTTGCGCCTCCAGGAGAACGGCCTGGTCAGCTCCGTAGCGGCCGAATACGATCCGAAGGCCGCGGTCCGGCGCGGACGCGCCCCGGAGAGCTACGGAATCAACCAGGATTTTGGCCATCTGCTCGGGCTGAGCCTGGAAGCCGGCACGCTGCTGGGCCGCACCACCGATCTGTCCGGCCGGACCGTGGCCGACGCGCACCTTGCGGTACCCATCGAGGCCAGCGCCGCGGCGGTGCAGCAGCTGGCCGCGGGCATGGTGCACGAACTATGCGCCGCCAGCCCCGGGAGCACCCTGCGCGCGGCACTGTCGCAAAGTTCGCCGGTGCAGCGCGCCGGAGAGCGGAGCACGGCGCTGCCCACCCCGGTTTTCGCCGGTTCCTCGGCCTCTTTGGCGCCGGTGGTGCACGAGCTGACCGGGGCCCCGACCAGCTTGGACAATGACGTGAACTGGATGGCGCAGGCGCAGATCGCACTCGATGCGGGCCGTGCTGCCCAATCCTTCGTGCTGCTCTACGTGGGTCCCGGTATCGGCACGGCCTTGGTGATCGACTCCAAGGTGCATCGCGGCGCCAGCGGCACCGCCGGCGAGCTGAGCGGGCAGCGCTTCGCGGAACACACGTTCCTGGAGCGCTTGAGCCATGCCGGGCTGACCGAGGCGGACAGCTCCCGGGTGGATTGCGCCCGGCTGCTGCGGGCGCTGCGTGGGGAAGAGCCGGCCGATGATCTGGTCGCCGGGCTCACCGAGCTGCTGGCCGAGGTGCTGGGCAATCTGCTGGCATTTTTCGATCCGCACCGCTTTGTGCTCTGCGGTCCGCTGGCCCCCTTCGAGTCCTTCACCTTTGCGCTGCAAAACGCATTGGCGCGTAGGATGGGGCCGGGGAGAACCGTGTTTGAGATCAGCACGCTGGGCGAGGATGCGGCACTGCACGGGGCTTTGCATGGGGCGAGGTCCAGGTATCTGGCGCAGCTTTGGTCAAGTTACCGGGCAGAAGGCGTCTAGGCATTGACTGCGAAGCTCGCCGCTAGCTATTGTAAAGAGTCCTTAATATAGTTTCTGGTTTGCTTGCCGTGCGATACCCCACGGCCTGAACCTCTTGCAGGGGAGTACCTGATGGCAACATCTGACGCATCGGCAGCTGAGTCGCAGTACGCTGCCATCGGCCTTGACATGGGCGGCTCATCGATCAAATACGCCTTGGTCGACGCCGCCGGAAAGCTCGTGGAGAGCACCTTCGGCCAGGCCACCACGCCGGACGGCGCCCACCCGGACGCCGTGGCCCAGGTGATGTCGGAGATTATCGGCGAGCTGCAGCGGCTCACCGGCGAAGAGCTGGACGGTATCCCCGCCGGCGTCACCGTGCCCGGCGTGGTGATCGACGGGGTAGTGCATACCGCCGCGAATATCGACGAGGCCTGGATCGGGCTGGAGGCCACGGCGATGCTGAGCCAGGTGCTGGGCCGCGAAGTTTCCGTGCTCAACGACGCGGACGCGGCGGGCATGGCCGAGGTGTACGCCGGCGCCGGCTCCCAGGACGGCCGGCCGATCAAGGGCAGCACCCTATTGCTGACCTTGGGCACCGGCATCGGATCGGCGTTCTTCCGCGACGGGGTGCTCTTCCCGAATGTGGAGTTCGGGCACCTGGAGATCGACGGATTCAACGCGGAGAGCAAGGCCGCCGCCCGGGTGATGCGCGAAGAGAACCTCAATTGGGAGCAGTACATCGCGCGCCTGCAGCGCTACCTGTCCCACGTCGAATTCCTCTGCAGCCCGGATTTGATCGTCATCGGCGGCGCGATCTCCGAAGACCATGAGCAGTTCTTGCCGCAACTGAAGCTGCGGGCCAAACTCGTGCCGGCAGAATACAACAACGCCGCCGGGGTGCTGGGCGCCGCGCATCGCGCTTTGCACTCGGGCACTTAGGAACCTATGCATACCATTGACCCGAACGCCCAAATCAAGCTCGTCGCCGTTGACATGGACGGCACCTTCTTGGACGGTGAGGGGCAAATCCCCGAGGCGGCCTGGGCCGTGATCGACGAACTGCAGGGGCAGGGCATCAGCTTTGTCCCGGCCTCCGGGCGGCAGTTCGCCACGCTACGCGAACAGTTCGCGCAATTGGGCGAAATCGCCATCATCGCCGAGAACGGCACCGTGGTGATGCACGGCGAGAACGAGATCTACTCGAACATCATCGCCGGAACATCGGTCGCCGCGGTGATCGCCGCGGTCCGCGCCCAGGAACAGCTGGATGCCGGACTGGTGCTCTGCGGCCGGCGCACCGCCTATGTGGAACGCAGCGACGCGGCCTTCACCGCCGCGATCGCCCCGTACTACCGTGCGGTGCAGGTCGTCGAGGACCTGACTCAGGTGCAGGACGAGATCATCAAGATGGCGGTGAACGTGGGCACCGGTGCGGTGCAGGAGATGGCCGCGGCCCTGGAAGTTCCGCTGCAGGTGGTGATCTCCGGAAGCCATTGGGTCGATGCCATGAACCATGGGGTGCACAAGGGCCTTGCGCTCAATGCGCTGCAGGAAAAACTCGGCGTCGGGGCCGATGAAACGGCCGTCTTCGGCGACTACCCGAACGATCTGGAAATGATCAAGGCCGCCACCTATTCCTTCGCCATGGCCAACGCCCACCCGGTGGTGGCCGCCGCGGCGAACTTCACCGCCCCGGCGAATACCGAGCACGGGGTGCTGCAGGTTCTGCGCGCCTACCTGCAAGGGCGCAGCGAGCTCTGAAACGCTAGCTGCCTGAGTAGCGGGAATCCCCCGGGGGCGAAGCCTGAGCTAACAGTCCCCGGGGGATTCCGGACGATCCCTATCTGGCCAGGTAATGACCAATCCCAGCCGTTGCCGCACGTACGCCGGTTGCCAGCGTTGGTTCGTAGTCCGGTAGGAAATACGGCGAGTGGTTGACTGGAAAATCGCCTGTGCGCGGCAAAAATCCGCCGAAAAACCAATATACGTACGGAACGGCTATTTCATCCCCTAGCGCGCCGAAATCTTCCGATCCCATAGCCGGGGGCAGCTCTGCTACTTGGTCGGCACCCAACTCTGCAGTCAGTGCCTGCTTGATTCGTTCGGTGTGTTCCGGATCGTTGTGAAGTTTCGGGAATGAATTGAGCTTCACGATTTCAGGAATTGGTGCATTGGAAGCGGCGGCTTCGGCCTCGACTATTCGTTTTACTCCGCTGAGGATCTTGGAGCGTGCGCTGTCGTCGAGGGTGCGGATATTCAGCGTGAATTCGGCGTGATCGGGAATGATATTTTCCTTCAGACCCGCGTGGAAGGTGCCGCAGGTAACTACGGCGGGCGTTTGTGGATGCAGCTCCCGGGATACTAGACCCTGCAAGCGCGTGATCGTATGCGCTCCAAGCAGGATCGGATCAATAGAGTCCTGCGGCATAGAACCGTGTGACTGCTTACCGCGCAAGGTAACTTTTAGCGAATCAGCCATGGCCATGGCCGGTCCGCTAGTGATTCCAATGGAACCGGCGGCAAACGGAAAGACGTGCTGGCCCAGTATTACTTCTGGTCGCGGTGCCTTGTCCCAAAGTCCGTCGTCCAGCATGGCTCGGGCTCCGGCGCTTGTTTCCTCACCGGGCTGGAAGATCCAGACGATGGTACCGCTCCAAGCGTCGGTCTGTTCGGACAACAGAGCAGCTGACGTCAGAGCGACCGTCACATGCGTGTCATGTCCGCAGCCATGCATAACAGGGACTTCGGTGCCGTCTGCCAACGTGCCGCGAACACTGGAAGCGTAGTCGGCGCCGGTATCCTCCGCGATAGGAAGGCCGTCGGTATCGGCCCGGAACCCGATGACAGGCCCCTCACCATTGCGCTGGATCCCGACTACACCGGTTCCACCGCACGCGAAGTTCTCGATACCTAGTGCATCGAGCTGTTGCGAGATGTAGGCTGCCGTCCGATGTTCCTGCATGGAGAGTTCCGGGTTGGCATGCAGATGACGATACATCTCGTGCATGGCCGAGGTTTGCTCGCTATCTAGAGTTGTGCTGAGCGAGGCGGTAATTTCGTGGTTCATGGGGGATCCTTTTAGTCTTCGGGGCTTGCATGGACTGTCCGGCGATTCCGGAAAATCCAGGAAAATATGATGGAAGATACTACAACCAGAGCGGTAGCGAACAGCGCCAGCGAAGGCACCAGAGGAATGACAGCGAAATACATGATTAGTGAAAGCAGGATTGCGATCAGGGTTGGTCGTGGTTGCTTCATTGCAACTATCGCTTGAACTAGGACTGCACCCATTAGCGACGGCAGGATGTAGATGCGGGCAACTTCGATCATTTCGGTTGGAATAACCGAAATCATCCAAGAACCGAAGAAGCCGACAAAGACCAGCAAGCTGGTCAGATGGACAGTGGCAGCCCCGCAAATCGCCATGACGGCGGCCAAATCCCCACGCCGTGTTCCTGGCTTGGCATCGATTGAGGATTGGGCCACAATGGCCGCCGGCAGCAGCTTGTTGGAGATGTTGCCAATCATGAAAGCTTGATACATAGCAGCTGAGCCGAGGATGGGGAAGTAGGTCAGCGGCTCCACAAACCAGAAGACCCCGAAGGTGGCGGCCACAGCCGCGAATGCCACCCAGATCATTGCTGGGCTGATCTCAAGATCGGTGAACAGCACGAGATAGGCCGGGCCCAGCAGCGAGAAGAGCAATCCAGCCGTCATGGTGATAG
>NZ_JBQSYL010000045.1:0-20614 GCF_052379245.1 Glutamicibacter sp. AOP12-B1-11
AGGACGCTCATGTCTGAAGTTATCAAGTCTGAAACTGTCATTGAGCTCAAACGAATCACCAAATCGTTTGCAACCAAGAATTTTGAGCGACTGGTTGTACTGGACGATATGTCTCTAGACATCAAACGTGGTGAAGTTTTATGCGTTATAGGCCCTTCTGGTTCCGGTAAGAGCACCATGCTTCGCTGCATCAACCGCCTAGAAACACTTGATTCGGGAGAAATTCGGGTGTTAGGCGAGTATGTCGGCTATAAAGAAGTCAACGGCTCGATGGAGCTGCTCAGTGAGAAAGCCACGGCCCGGCAACGCCAAAGACTGGGGATGGTGTTCCAGCAGTTCAATCTATTTCCGCATTTGACCGTCTTGCAGAACATCATCGAAGCACCAACAGTGGTTAACCGCGTATCACGGAAAGACGCGACGAAAGTTGCTCTTGAACTACTTGAAAAAGTAGGTCTCTCTAGTAAAGCTGACGCTTACCCAGGGGAGCTATCAGGTGGACAACAACAACGAGTTGCTATTGCCCGCGCACTCGCCATGAACCCCGAGGTTATGTTGTTCGATGAACCAACTTCGGCTCTCGATCCAGAGTTAGTCGGTGAAGTACTTCGAGTTATGACGGACCTGGCGCAAGCCGGCATGACAATGATTGTGGTTACCCACGAAATGCAGTTCGCCCGGGAAGTAGCAGATCGAGTAGTAATCATGGATAAGGCCAAGATCATCGAAGACGGCACCCCCGAAGAAGTCTTTGAGAACCCGAAAAACCCCAGAACACGCGAGTTCCTCGCCCGGGTCTCCGGAATAAATGAAAAATCGTGACAGTAATTATCTGACCTCACCCACACATCGTTGAAACCTTAACGCAAGGATCCACAAGGGCTATGCGTTAAAAATCACTGGAGTATTTAAATGGACGGAAAAATCGCAGTCATCGGGTTGGGAACCATCGGAAGCATGATTCTTTGGCGCACTTCGCTGCGGACTGAAGGAGTCGTCGGGTTCGAACAGTTTCATCCGGCGTCGGATAACACGGCAGTAGGTGGCGATACCAGAATGTTCCGTATGGCCTATCGGGAAGGCGCTGAATACAGTGCTCTTCTCGCCGAATCCGAAAAATTATGGAAAGAATTAAGTAGCATCAGTGGGCAGACCGTTCTAGACCAAAACAATGGGGCAATAACAATAGGAACCGACCACGGTGACTATGTTGAGCAGTTCACCAAAAGTGCCTCACAGACCGAAATTCCTTTTGATCGACTGGCCCATGATCGGCTGGAACAGACCTATCCGCAGCACCGTCTACTGCCATCAGACATTGGATTTTTCGATCCGCGCGGTGGACTGCTCAGGACAGATTTGGCAGTACTTAGCGCTATTGAACAGGCTAAGATCAACGGCGCAACTGTGCATTCCTCCGCTCAGATTGAGCGGATCATCCCTCATGAGACGTATGTTGAAATCGAAGTTGATGGTAAACGGCTGTCATTTGAAAAGGTAGTCATTGCCGCAGGAGCTTGGTCCCAAAATTTGATACCCGAACGCTATTCCAAGTGGTTGAAGTCAGGCCGTATCCTTTTGACCTGGTATGCAAGCAGGAACCCGAAGGAATTCTCAGCAGATACTTTCCCCGCTTTCATGCGAGATTCAGAGGGACTGCATATGTGGGGTGCTCCCGCCATCGATGGCAGTACCGTGAAGTTGGGAGGCATCGTTCCCCCACAAGAAATCCTGCGAATTTCAGAGATGGATCGGGACCTATCACCTGAAGAAATCGATAGGTGCAATAAAGCTGTAGAAGAGTTCCTACCGGGATTATTTCCCACATGTGTAAGGTCAAAAGCCTATCCCGATCTTTATTCGATGGACAATAATCCGCTCATCGGGTGGCTCGATGAAATGCCTGGGGTTTATCTGGCTACAGGGTTTTCCGGCAAGGGTTTCAAAATGGCTGCGGGGGTTGGCGAGGCCGTTGCCAAGGAACTTTCGCTCGACGAGCAAAACCCAGACATCGCATTTGCAAACCCGGAGAGATTCCACGAACGAGAATCTTCTAGTCGCGATTGGGAACGGCTAAGCAGAGCATCAGGCGCTTAATTGCTACTAAATCGGCTATGAAACGGCGTACAGAACTCCAAAATGCATACGGGGGCAGTCTTAAAGGTGCACTGATCATGATTCAGGAGACATTCTTTTTGACGGTGTCTTCTTGAACAGGTCATTTGCCCCGTTGGAGGTTCCGTTTAGGAACGATTACGTATAGATTTCTCGTCTATTTTCCGATACCTGGGTCCGAAATACCATCTGAGAACTTCAATACCAACCTAGATGGGGCGATGGACCAGGTGAACAACCACATAATAATTTCCATCACCGCACAACACCAGATCGTGAGCAGTATCCATGGATAAAGTTTTATCAGACTCGTTCAGCATCCTGCCGTCAGGAACGATCCATGATCTGCTGCGAACTGATATGACCACGCGAGCAGCTTACGTTTCAGATGCGTCGATTTATCGCCGTGTCCCTGCTGCTGTCCTTGAAGTGCGAAATGTGGAAGACATCCGGCAAGCCGTTGTTCTGGCCAACGAAAAGGGCTGGCCAATCACCATGCGCGGTGGTGGCACATCGGTAGCCGGTAATAGCATCGGTGAAGGGTTAGTGATCGATACTTCTCGGTATTTTAATCAGATTTTGTCGATTGACCCTGAATCTCGCACAGCACGAGTCCAACCAGGTGTTATTTGCGACCAGCTGCGTGATGCGGCAGAAGAATTTGGGTTAACCTACGGCCCAGACCCCTCGACTCATAGCCGTTGCACCGTTGGAGGAATGGTTGCCAATAATGCCTGCGGTTCACATTCATTGGTTTGGGGAACGGCCGCGGAAAATGTTGAGTCGGTTACTCTGATGCTGGCTGATGGGCGAGAAGTTGTCTTCGGGGCCAGCGGCACTGACGACCCGTCTATCAATGCTTCGCTGTTGGCGCTTCGTGACAAATATTTGAAGACGCTGCGGACCGAATTAGGACAGTTTCCTAGACAAGTCTCAGGATACGGACTGCATTATTTGCTCCCGGAGAACGGTTTTGACGTCGCCAAGACTTTAGCGGGCAGCGAAGGGACGTGTGGCATCATCACTGAGATCACAGTGAAGCTGGTTGAACGTCCTCGAGCTACCGCGCTAGCCGTGCTGGCATTCGACACGGTCTTCGATGCTGCCGAAGCTGCTGCTCTTGTCCGGGGCACCGGCATGACAACAGCTGAAGGCATGGGTTATGACCTGCTTGAAGCGTTGCGTTCGAGGCCAGGCCAAGAATCCGCGGGTTCCGAGCTGCCCGGGATTAATCGTCTTGATGGTAAAGACGATGCCGGTGGGTGGCTTTTTTGCGAAGCGATCGGGAATACGACGGAGCATGCGCAACTGAACGCCGAGAAATTCGTGGCAACGGTGAGCGCAGCTACGCAGTCGATCGTGGTCACAAAAAATGAACAGATCAAGGCGTTGTGGGGAATTAGAGAAGCCGCTGCTGGCATAGTCACTAGGTTGCCCGACGGAGGTGAAGCTTGGCCTTCTTGGGAAGACTCGGCAGTACCTCCTAAACATTTAGCAGACTATCTGCGCGATCTTTACGCTTTGATGGATCGGCATGGTCTACGCGGCATCCCGTTCGGACACTTTGGTGAGGGATGCGTACACATTCGGTTGTCCTTCACACTTAGCAGTGAAGTTGGGCTTTTCGCATTCCGTTCTTTTATGGAGGAAGCAGCCGACATCATTGCGCGTTACGGCGGTTCTGTATCTGGAGAACATGGCGATGGCCGGGCTCGATCTGAGCTTTTGTCACGTATATATAGTGCCGAGGCACTGGAATCGTTCCGCGTCTTCAAGAACATTCTTGACCCGGGAGGAATCTTCAACCCCGGGATTCTGGTAGATCCAGAAAGCGTAGACGACCGAGTCCGCCCGGGACCAGGCCAACGAAATTTTGAACTGCTTCCCCTACATGTACTGAGCCGCGATGGAGGCTCATTGGTAAATGCGGTCAACCGCTGCGTCGGAGTGGGGGCATGCCGGTCCGAGGAAGGAGCCATGTGCCCCTCATTTCAAGCCACCGGGAATGAAGTCGACTCGACACGAGGGCGCGCTCGGGTGCTCTCGGAAATGTTCCGCGGTGAGTCTTTACCACAGGCGTATCGGTCCACTGAGGTAAAGGATGCTCTGGATCTTTGCCTTTCCTGCAAAGCGTGTGCTTCCGAGTGCCCGGTCAATGTAGACATGGCTACCTATAAATCCGAGTTTCTGTATAGGTTCTACCAAAAGCGGCTACGCCCCATGGCCCACTACACTATGGGATGGCTACCGGCGCTCACCCAGATCCTGCATCTGATCCCCGGTGCGGCTCGGGCTACTAACAGACTGATGGGGTTCAAAACGGTTGAAACCCTGGTGAAGAAGCTCGGTGGGATCGAACCCACCAGAACTATGATCTCTTTTTCCCCCGAATCTCTCCAAACCTGGTTCAAAAAGCGCAACAGTACCGCCACGCCAGACGATAAAACCGTAGTCCTATGGCCCGACTCCTTCAATAACCACCTGGACACCTCACCTGGCAAGGCCGCTGTCGAAGTGCTCGAAGCTCTTGGATACACGGTAATTATTCCTGATGGATTCGTGTGTTGTGGGTTGACGTGGCACTCCACTGGACAGCTAGACGTCGCTCGAAAGGTTATCCGGCACACCCTGAAAGTCATGGAACCGCTGCTAAATTCTGGCTATGAGGTTATCGGGTTAGAACCCTCATGCACCGTGATGCTGGGGAGCGAAATCACAGAGCTAGTTCCGGATGACCCACGTGCCATGAGGCTCTCAGCAGCCGTGGTACCTTTCGGAGATTTGATCGCCCGTCACCTGTCAGCGGATGGGAAGCCCGATAAGGATTGGCCCTTTGGCATACTGAACACCGGTGCGGTGTCCCAAGTTCATTGTCATGAACGTTCGATGGGCGAGCATTCTGGGACAGCGAAAGTACTGGAAGCCTTGGGTATCGACGAACGTGAAATTGAAACCGGATGTTGTGGGCTAGCCGGGAACTGGGGATTCGAACCAGGCCACGCCGAGCTCTCTCGGTCTCTTGGAGAGCGCGAGCTTTTTCCTGCTATCCGTAAGCGAGCCGATGAAGATCTCGTACTCTCCGATGGTTTCTCCTGCCGCACACAGATATCCGAGGGGACCGATGCCAAAGGTATGCATTTAGCCCAGGTGCTCGCTGCTGCACTCTTAGACCCTTTATCCCGATAAATAAAGCCCCTGGAATTAGGTTCCGTCAACAGTGACCTGAATCTACCTTATCCTGAGATTAGCCAGTGGCTTAGTTTTGCAATTACATTTACCCTGCGTAGTTGGCTGAATGCCCAGAGCTAGAGAAGAGCTAGGATACTTGTTCTCCGGCGCAATTTTGAAACACACCATAGCCTTTACGACTCTTCGTTTTTAGCGTGGTGACCCCGAAAAATAAGTGAGAGTCTCGCATTCCCTTCAGCGAAAATGGGTGTCAACCAAAACACTTCATACGCCAAGAAACTATGAGCAGTGTTCAAGGAAACCGGCCGAATCGACGCTATGTCGATTCTTTTGAACCTCACCGACTACCGAGCCATCACAGTCAGCCAAGAACCTGACGGACGCCAAGTCCTTGTTGAACCCATTGAAAGTGAAGCCGCCGGCCCATCCTGCGGAATACTCACCAGCCGCATCAAAACCAGACCAATGCACCGGATCAAAGATCTACCCATCGGCGGCACCGACCTGCAAGTGAACGTCCGCAAGCGTCAATTAGCCTGTCAGGAAGCAGCGTACCCACGCCGTCCCTTCGTGCAAACCACCGAGCAGCTACCTTTCCGATCACACCTCACCACCCGCCTGTCTCAGAAGCTCGTGGACGAGATGAGCTGCAAACTACGAGCCGTGTCTCAGGTCGCGTCCGCATACTAGGTTTCATCGCCCACGGTCATGGCCAGACTGAACATGGTCGGCGTGCTCGTTGCCAATGTGGACCGCATTTTCATCCAACGACTAGGATTTTCAGATGGGCATTGTCAGATAAACGACGTTCCCACTTGACGGCCGGTTGCCTACTTATTAAAATGTGCTTTCGTTGATTATCTGAGATAAGTAGGAAGAATGTTATGGCCACAGATTACGATGAAGTACGTCCCGATGTAGCGGAAGCTTCGGAGAAAACGCTTAAAGACGTTCAAAAAATGGATGCACCCAGTGCGAAGAGCGTCCACTCTGAACTCGACGAAGCAGATGCCTCTGAGGGGTTGGAGCTTCCCGGCGCAATTGTTGACGAAGAGCTCTCTGTTGATGTGGTCCCACAGGCTGAGGACGAATTTGTCTGCATCGAATGCTTTACTATCCGGCATCAAAGCCAGGCCGAGGAACAAACCAAGACGGGTATTATCTGTCGCGATTGTGTGCTTGAATACGCCTAAACATTCGATGTAGCTACACACTCCCTACTCGGATGAAATCAGATTCTTGAATACACCAGGGCCAGAATACTTTCATCACCATGTGGTTCGTCTCGTGATGTCGGGTACCGATCTTGACAGCTGGTTTGGCTGTCGTCTTCCTACGCTAGGTCGTTCGATCTTTTCTTAGCTGTTGATTGCCATGTACATCGGAGGTTCACTCAACGACATGTGGAAGAAGCTCCGCACAATGTGTCTATCTTTGATAACAGAACGGATTTCGTATCCGAATTGTGTCTTGTCCCCTGCTGAATTTGAACAATTCTCATGTGAGAACGCGATAAGTTAGGCAAATGGGGAACGTTCACTTGTACCTGTCGCGCTTATCTCATGTAGCGGCTCGAATGAGCCGCGGGTGAAGCTCGGGCGGTCTGAAGTTCAATCGTGGCTGGATGCAGTGGCGCCAGGCATTGGCTTCGTGCGCCTTGCTCAACTTTCAGGTCTTCCCCGATTACGCCTTACCCAGCAAGTCGGCCGTGGCAGCGTGGCCCCTTCAACCATTACTGCCATCGCACGCGGCCTTGACCTGGATCCTTTGGACGAGCTAACCCGGTTCCAGGAATTCGCAAGCATCACCACCTCCACGCCCGCCCCAAACGAAATAGCAGCGTTCATTCCCACGGCAGGCCTTTTGCAGGGAACAGTTCATCGTTTGAACTCAGAGACAGTCAACGAGACTGAACTCGGCGAGGAATCTTACGATCATTTGGCGTTGCATTGGTTTGATTGCGCCGACGATGGAAATCTTCGAGCCCATATCCAACAAACGCTCGGTGTAGCCCAGCCGACCTTGTGGAAGATGCTGCGCAGCCGGTTACGAGAAGATGTGGCTCTCGAAATCGCCCAATATGCCAGTTTCCCTTTGGTTTCAGCTCTGGTGGTTTCGGGTGTTCTGACCGGCAAAGAGGCAGGTTGGGACACGGATTGCCGTTCTGACTGGGTTAACAATGTTCCACTTGGACAGCTTTTAGCTGTCACGGAGAAACGCCTTCATGAAGTGGGAAAACAGGTACGCAATTTGGAGACATTTGAAAATCATCTAGGCTAAAAGCCTATGGTTTTTTCTTCCTGGGCAGCAATAACTTTGGCAAGCACGTTCACGCTAGTGCTTGCTTTGAGGCTTCCCCGGCTAATTCAAGGCACAGGCAACCTCTGGTTATGGCTTACCCATCTAGGAATGAGTATCGGCCTCTGGCTCGCAGTAGAACCTATCTACCTCTTCATTGATCGCCTTCTCGGCTCAATCAATCTGGCGAATCTCATCTCGCATTTTTGCATCAATTTCGTGTTCCTCGCCGCCGGGGTCCAGATCGCCCACAGCATCGGCCGGTGCGATATTGCAACCAAGATCCGCCGGTTCTCAGCTGTCGGACTGCCTCTATGCGTGGCACTGATGACCGTGTTGTTCTTCGCGGCAGACCTCTCGTATTCCAGCATGGGGCTCGATGATTTCAGGGATACAGACACAGCTGTCGTGCTTTACAAGCTGTCCATGTACGTCTATCCGTCTGTGGTGTCTGCAATGCTGGTGAACCCTTTGCTGAAGGCCAACACTGGTTCGGTGTATCGGGTACCGTTTTATTCGAAGAAGCTGATGGCATTTGGCTTCGCCTTCGGCAAGATCTCACCTATGGGGCATCTGGTGGAGCTGTCGAACCGCCAGCTGGATTGGCTGACGGATCTGATCGTCTATCCCGCGATGGTGTGTGTTCTGGCCGGTGTCACGCTGGGATGGATCTCTGCTTTGCTGACGCACCGCCGCGAACTCCAGCCATCCCCACGCTTACACCACCAGAAAGTCTCCTAGACTCACCAGAGCACCGGTCAGCGTTCCGGCCAGGACTTGGGTGGGAGTGTGGTGCCCGGCGCGGATTCTTGCCCATCCCACCAGTGCGATGACGGCGACCGCGATCTGCGCTCCTGCCGGCAGATCCAACAGACAATGCAAAACCGCGAACGTTGTCAGCGCTGCGTGGATCGAAAGCTTCCAGACCAGGTTGACGACGCCCACGATCAGCAGCCCGGCGAGCATGAATAGCACTTCCACGATAATCTGACTCGGTGCTGCGATGGCCAGCAGCACGCCGATGCCTCCAAGAATGGAAATCAGAGTCACCAGCAGGATCGGCCAGCGTTGATGACGCTCGGTCACGTGCACGTCGGTGACCCGGCCGCGCAGCCGCATCCAGATCAAAGCCGCCCAGGGCACCAGGCCTGCAAAGAAGGTGGCCAGCAAGGTTGGCGGCCATGCAAGGCCAGGGTACCGCAGTGGCGTGCTGAGCAGGACGAGGGTGACGACCGCTGGTGGTGAGGCGAGATGGCTGATGAGCTTGGCGTATTTTTCCACCGTTCGAGCCTAGCAACACGAGTAGTGGATTTTTCAGCCTGGGATGCTTACGCCTTGTTCTTTGAGGAATTCCACCGGGCTGGTGTCTGCTTTGCCCACCCAGACTTCGAAGTGCAGGTGGTAGCCGGTGGAGTTGCCGTTGGTACCGACTTTGGCGATCTGCTCCCCTGCTTTGACCTCGTCCCCCACCTGGGCTAGTACCCCGTCTTCATACATGTGCACATAGAGCGTGCTAACTCGCTGGCCATCAATGGTTCCGTGATCCACCTGAACTTGGCAGGGAGAACGGCCCACAACGAGGTCTGAGCAGCTGGCCCGGATGACCTGGCCATCGGCGGCAGCATAAATGGGGGTGTCTTTCGGTGAGCTGAAATCCTCTCCAGCGTGGGGCCACAGGCCGCGGTTTTCTCCGTAGTTGTACTGGATTTTTGAGATGGTCTCCACGGGGAACATCCACCCGGAATTGCTCTTCGGGCCATCGTAAGAATCCCCTGATTCCGGCTTTCTGGTGTCTCCCCCGTCCTTGCACTGGGAATAAGATTCCTCGTCATCGCTGACTTCGACCTGGGCGCCGTGCAGCGCGGCGTAGAGCAGTTCCGCATCGGAGCGTTGGTCTGCATAGTTATCTGGCAGTCCTGAGACTTGGACCTTTTCCGCGGCCAGCTCGTAAGGCAAGGATTTCCAGCCGGGAACTTTTTTCAGCCTGTCGAAGAAGGCGCTGGCTGCGTAGGAGGGGTCCATGATCTGCTCGACGGTCCCCCAGCCAGCGCTGGGCCGCTGCTGCATGAGGCTCAGCGCATCCCAGGCGTGCCCCACTCCCTGGTGTGGAAGATCCAGGGATTCGAGGACGACTTTGCGCGCTTGCCCCCATTCGGCTTCGGTCATGACCTGCGTTCCTTGCGGATACTGCCAGGTCCCGTCATTGGCCAGTATTTTCAACGAGCTTTCCTGGATAGCGGTCATCAGTCCAATGATCGCCCCGTGCTGCTGGACGCCTGCTGACTTGGCTTCGTTGATGATGATCGCTGCGTTGGTCAGCTGCTGCTTGTTGTAGGATCCGACCTCGGTGGTGGGCAGGTTTTTGACGTTGATTTCTTTGGGCACCGCGCTGTTAGGTGAGCAGTCGGTTTCGGTGTCGGGCTCGCTGCGCGGGCTGTCCCCCAGCAGGAGGATCCCGCCAAAGACGATCCCGAACAGCAGCACACTGATCAGGCCCAGGACAGTGAAGATTCCCCGGCGTTTGGTGCGTTTCATCAGCTGTTGCTCGTGATTTTCTCGACCATCCACTGCCCGTCAGCGCGGCTGAGCAAGAATTCTAGGGTGGAGGCGTTGGTCTGCACTTTCACGGTGGCGATGGCCGGCGAAACGCCTTGGACAGGTTCGTGCACCTTGATGACTTCGGTGGAGGCGATGTTGAGGTTTGAGGTCTGCTGGAACCTGGTCCGTGCACTCTGAGACAGATACGGCGCCAAGGCTTTGAACCATGCGGATTGGTCAAGGTCCGGGCGGGCGTAGGCTTTGGCGGCCTTGGTTGCGGTGTGTTTCGCTTCAGCCGAAACCTGCGGGTTCCATTCATCGATCTGCACTTGCTCCGGGGAGGCTTCAATCTCATGCATGGGGCCGTGATCCGCGTGCGGATCACTGGTTTCTTGGTCCGGCGCGGGGGTGCAGGCGCTCAGTGAGACCGTCAGGAGCACGGCGGTGGACAGGATGATTCGGCGTGTCATCAAAACCCTTCAAAGTCTTATTTTGGAATGAAACTGACTATATCAAGACTAATTGATACTATGGGTTCATCCAAGGAAAGGGGACGCAGATGGGCACCGAATGGCCAGGCGACGAACGCAGAAAAGCGAAGACCGATGTTTTGACCGTACCGAACGCTTCCGACAAACCAGAAGCTTCGTTACAGATCCTCAACAACCCAGAACCAGTAGAACCCACCGCACCAGAACCGACGCGCGCAGCGCCTCTGCTCACCGGAACACCACTGGTCACAGGAACACTGAGCAGCGCGATCACCGGATCAGACGCGCTGGAAACACCCTTGCCTGCCGAAGAAGGCTGGCAGCGCACAATCCGCACATGGACCGGCGGCCTCATTTCCCCTAAACCAGGACCCCAAGAACTCGCCCGACGCGCCACCTTGGCTTCCATCCGCCGCGTCTACCCGCGCCCGGTTACCGTCACTGTCGCCCAGCCGGCCGGCGGGTCGGGGAAAACCTCGATCAGCGTGGCGCTGGCCTCCACCCTCGGCAACACCGCCGACCATGCGGTCTTAGCGATGGACAACAACGAAACCATGGGCACCCTCGGGGTGCGCACCCGTTCCAACGGATCAAACCTGACCATCATCGACCTGCTCGATGCCCTTGAAGAGCTCAAAAATGAGCACACCCGCAGCGGCGATGTCCAGTACTTCACCCGCCCCCAGGGCGATAACCGTTTCGCAGTCCTCGCCTCGGATGAAGATCCTGACCGGATGCAGATGCTCACCCGCGAAACCCTCAACGAACTGCTCGAAGTAGTCCAGCGTTTCTGGAACGTCATCGTCCTGGACACCGGCAACAACACGCGCGCCGAGAACTGGCTGGCCGGCATTGAAAGATCCGACCAGCTGGTCTTCCCCGTGGAAATGAACGATAAATCCGTCGTCTCAGTGCTCCGCACCATCGAACAGCTCCAAGCCATGTCCCATCTCTCTGGCAATGACCACTATGCCGCGCTGTGCCGCCACGCGGTCCTCGTCATCTCCCCCGGTTCCCATCGCCGCGCGGTGGCCCCGGAACGGCGCAAAGAACTGCGCACCATGCTCGAGCAAGCCCTGGGCGAGGAAGCTACTTTCCTTCCTGTCCCCTACGAACCAGCCCTGGACACCAACGGGCTGATCGACTGGCAGCTGGCCACAGATGAGTCCGTGAGAGCTTTTGAAAAAGTTGCTGCCGCAGTCAGCGAAGGCATGCACCAGGCAGCCGTCCGAGCAGAATCCGCTAAACGAAACAAGAAAGAAAACTAACCATGGAAGCATTCACCCCCACCTTGCAAGTAACAGCAGAAGTCAAGAACCCTTTCGACGGCGTCTCCCCCGACATTGCACCGCTTGGCTCAGGGTTCGACAATGCTCTGACCGTGATCCTCGGTGTCATCTGGGGACTCGTGCTGATCTATGTATCGGTGAAACTTCTGACCAGCTTCGTGAAATTCTCCGGAGCCAGAAAACAAGGCCATTACGAGGAGATGGGCGAACACACTGACGAGCTCAAACGCCGCGGCGTGGCAGTCATCGCGGTAGCTGCCTTTGGCGTCCTCATCGGTGCGGTGCTCAAAGTGGCGGGGATGCTCTAATGACAAGCCGCCGGAGCCTGATCATCGCAGCCGTAGTCGTCACAGCCATTGTGCTGGTTGCTGTCGCCAGCTACTTCATCTCATCGACCACGAAGCACAACACTTCGGCGGCCACACCCACTACGCCTACTGAACCCACCCGGATCAGCGACAACGGGTTCCCTGTATCCCAGTTCCGCGCCAACGAAGGCGGAACCAAGACCGCACAAGATGGCCAAACCCGCATCGGATACACCGCCTCCTGCGACGACGCAGTCCGCGCAGCGATCAACTACATCCCAGCCGAGTCCTACGGCACCGGTGACTGGAAACAGCGTGAAGCAACCCTGAACACCATCATTGCCGACAACGAGGATGGCGCAGAGTATATTGACGCGCTGCGTTCATTAGCCAAAGACGGAGATACCTCCGAGAAAATGCTTTTTGACCCGGCCATTTTCAAAGTCGTCAGCTGCGAAGCGGGGAAAACGGCGTCCGTCGCAGTAGTGCAACGGATCGAAAACAGTTCGTTCACCATTGATGGGAGAACTGTTCCCGCTGCGGTGGAGGTCCGTGTCGTCGAACAGCTCTTGGTGTGGGAAAAGGACGACTGGAAACTTGATTTCAGCGGCGAAAACGCCACCTACCGACCCGAAACCCAGCTTCTTTACACGCAAGGCAAGAAAGAACCTTCCTCCGCGCGCGAAATTCTTGGTGATCTGTTCACCGATTCAGACGGCAACCCACTGAGCCGGGATGGCTGGATGGAGCTGGCCCAGTGACAAAGCTTCTCAGCGTCATTTCCTCTCTGGCGGTGATCGCATTCCTCTCCACATTTCTCTTAGTCGCCTCCCCATCGCCGGTCCACGCCGATGAGGACACCACAAAAGTGGAAGAAGCGCTCACCCAGGACCAGGTGAAACGCTTCGAAAAGATGCCTGAGAAGGAGAAGACCCAGCTTCTTGATGAGGTTCTTAGAGGGATTGCCAAGGAGAAATGCGGCGAGTTCGAGTACTACATGAAGATGGAAAGCATCTTCGCTTTCCAGAAAAGGAACTGTGAAGAGCAGACGCGTGATGCCCTGCACCTCATGTATCCCACGGCCCAAACCCTCATCTTGGGTGAAGGCGAAAAGATGGATTTCTGCGACGCTCTCAAGGAAACCAAAGCCAGTGGCGACGGATTCCAGCACTGCCTTGGAAAGAGAATCAACGCCCATTTCAAGGCATGGACCGGCCAGAAGATCCGTGGATTCCTTGAACAAAGCGAACTCGGCCGCTCATTGCTCAACGTCACCGACGCCATCGACAACACCATTAAGTTCGTAGCAGATCCCAAATCGAACCTGGACGAACTGGCCAACAGCAGCAAGTCAGAATCCATCGCGATGACCTCCAAAGTGCTCGAGGAAATCTCCTCGACCACCGAATTCGACGCGTCTGCCCAAGAATTCAAAGACCGCTGGGCACTCTACGCCGGGCTGGGAGTCGTTGGCCTCGGCTTGATGATCATGTTCCTCTTCAAACAACACAGCAACGGGGAGATGAGCGACGACGATTTCAGCAAATCCCTGCTCTACTACCTGCCAGCAGCGTTGTTCATGGTCATCTACGGACCCTGGGTCATGAACGAACTGCAGCAACGCGTCGCCCCGCTCACCGATGGAACCAGTGACTGGGCGGCAGAATCAATCAGCAACTTCATCACGGTCATCTCCCGGTTCGCCTCCCTGGAATCCACCAGCTGGTTCGGCCCGTTAGCTGCCATCCTGTTCTTCGGACTGCTGTTCGTCGGAGCACTGGCCCTGCTGGTGTATTTCCTGCTGATCCCGATCTTCCAGCAGCTCATGGGACTGGCCATTGCGCTGCTCATCGGCATGCTGCTTTCGCCCAAGACACGTCGCTACGTCATGAAAATCGCCACGACCATCGGCACCATGAGCCTGCTGAAAACCTTCGCCTTCCTCGTGCTGGGCGCGGTCTTCGGCATCCTCGCCTCGCAGCCAGCCTTCAAGGACGGGGTCGATGACGTGCTGGTGAACGTCGGCAACCTGGGGGCAACAGCCGCGATCATGCTGATGATCGTCCTATCCCCCGCAGCGATCTTCCGGTGGATGCCAGTGCTCGAAAGCCGCGAAGCGAAATTCGGCGGGATCTCACCGGAAATTTCTGCCGGTGTCGGCGGCGCCGTAGGCGGTGCAATCGGCAGTGGCGCCGGGTCGGTGCGCCGCGCGATCTCCAACCGGCGAGGCGCCGCCACAAGCCGCAGCGCACAAAATTCAGGCGATTCAGGCGGTTCAAGTGGACAAGACGGTTCTGCCGGACCTAGCGGTCCTTCCTCTGGCGGTTCCCCACACGGTGGCAGCAACACTGCTGCCCAGAGTCCGGGCACCGGTTCACCGCAGAAAACCCATGGCGCACACGAACGCTCCAGCCAAAACCAGGCCGATGCACCCACATCAGCTGCGGCGAACACCCCGCAGCAAGGCCAGAACCCTGTACCTCCAGCATCCCCGAATCATAACGGCGAGCAAGCTGGCCCAGCTCCCTCAGCCCGGGCCGGCGGCACTGACCCAGCACGGCAAGGTCCCACCGACCAGAACAGCTCTGCGCCTGCCTCGAGCGGGCCAAATGTACCTTCCTCCTCTTCTGGGCAGGGCCGGAAGAACCCGCCGTCCGGCCGGGCGAAAAAAGTGGCCTCTGTGGCGTCAACAGCAGCCTTCAGCCCCCTGACCGCCGGCGCGGTCGGCCTGCTGGCCGGAACCAAATACGCCGCGACCAACGCTGCAGCTCAAGCACGAATGGCCGCAAACGACGCAGACCCAGACTCGTGGGACTCCTTCAAGGATCGGTGATCACTCATGGCACGTCAGGTAGCCCTCGGCGGCGAGTTCAAAAAACGCGGACTGCTCTCAGGCCGCTCCACCCCCGAACAGGTCGTCCTCTGGACCGGCCTGGGGATCGCCGCGTGCGTGGTTTTGATGGGCATGGACCAGTTCTTCTTCCTCTTCGCCGGCCTCGTCATCGCTGTGCTCAGCGTGGTGATCACCGTTCCCATGAACATCCATGGGGGACGCAGCTACGCCGCGCTGAAAACCGAGACCGCCTACCGGGCATACCGCAAGCACGCCGGGCTGGGTGTCTATGACCCCGTCCATGAACAGACTGCGTTGGCCAGCGTTCAGGAATACCGGGCAGCGAAGAAGAACAAGAAGAAAGCGGTCCGGCCCCGCGGGTTCGCAGTGCGCCGCGCCGAACGCCGCAAAGAGCACGTTCAGCCGGCCCCGTTGATGGTGGGACGGTTGAGCGTGAAAGAAGTTGATTTCAACGCCCGCGAACGCCTCGCCGTCTTCCGCCACGCCAATTCAGATCCGGCCTTCTATACCGTGATCTTCGAGGTCCGCGGCAGCGCCGGCGGAGTGGTGGAAGAAGACGTGGAAGACATCCCCCATGTGGGTTTTGGACGTGTGTTGGCCCGGGCGGCGCGGCGCACCAGTGCGGTGTCCCATATCCAGAGTTTCACCCGCTCCATCCCCCTGGACATCACCGACCACGTGTCCTGGCTCGCCGACTATGTGGACCCCAACGCCCACGGAAACCTGGTGCGCTCCTACCAGGAGTTGTGCTTGCAGGTCGAAGACCGGGCCGAGCAGCACCGCAGCTACTGGGTGCTGCGGTTCGATAACCGCACCGCCTTGCAGCGGGCCGCCAACGCCCAGCAGCCAGGGCCTATGGCTGTGCACGCGGCAATCGTCCAAGAAGCCCAAGCGCTCATGGCGCAAGCCGTCGCGCATAAAGCCATCCGCGGGTACAGGGCTGTGGATTCGCAGATGGCCGCCGGGATCCTCGCCCACCTGCAAGACCCCTACACGTACGCCATCGATGACACCGACGTGGGATTAGAGGCGGTCTGGCAGAAACTCGACCAGGAACAGACCTCCAAGGCGGTCGTGGTCAACAACCACGCCTACACCCGTGTGGCCTACATCCCCAGGGATGGGTTCATGGCCGGATCCGCCCTGCCAGTCCAAGCCATGCGCCAGCTCGTCTCGGGGATTGTCCCGGCAGTTATCCACTCGGTGTCCTGGGTGAACGAAGTCGTTGATGCCAAAGAAGCGCGCGCCCAAGCCATGTCGGACCGCACCAGCGACAAAGCCAAACGCCACTCGGACGCGTCCAAAGGCAAGATTTCGGATGGCACCGAACAGGTCATGTCCAACTCCTCCGATCAGCGCGCAGTGGACCTGACGCCCGGCAGCGGTCACCACGGCGTGAAATGGGGAGCCTACGTCAGCTTCACCGTGGATTCAGAAGAAAAACTTTTGCAGGTCTCCACCCAGATTGAATCCGTCGCCACCGATTGCGGCATCGACCGGCTGTACTGGCTCGATAACCGCCACGACATGGCCCTCATGGCCGTGCTGCCTATGGGAAGAGGAATCCGCACATGATCAGCATCTTCACTAGAGCACCTAAGAAAACCATCAAAACCGCCGTAAAGAAGATACATCTGCCTACCGAATCTGTCTCGGCGCCACGGGCAGAGCAGCGCCCGGACATCACCTGGGATGCCGGACGCCAAACACGCAAAGGCTCACGCTACGGACTCTATGACCCAGCCCCGGAAGGCGCAATCTCCACCACCCGGCAGGCTGAAGTCAGCAACCTCGCCGTCCCTTGGTCCCCCACCTCTTATAAAGGGCTGTTGTTCGGCATTGATCTGGAATCAGGGTGGGGCGTCATGCACGACCCAATCTTCGCCTACCCCCACACCGTGAACAACGCCAACGTCGTCGTCATCGGCGACATCGGCTCCGCCAAAAGCTCCGCCGGGAAAACATGGGGATGCCTGCGCCCCATGATCATCGGACGCAACGTCATCGTCATCGACAAGAAACCCAGCGACTCCAACCCGGAAGAAGGCGAATACGCCGAACTATGCCGGTACCAGGGCGGGGAACCTGTCACGTTCAAGATCGGCGGCGGAGGATCCTGCATCAACATTTTTGACCCTTCCATTTCCGCTGAAACCGAAGAAGACAGCACCACCGGCGAAACCCCGCCCAGCCAGTCCATGCTGCTGCGTGCGGTTGCCGAAGAAGTCCTGGGCCGGCCGATCAGCCCCCGCGAAGGCAAAGCCCTGCGCACAGCACACCGCCGCGCCCTGAAAGACGCCGCCATACAGGGCGCTACCCCCACGATCCGGCTGGTCATCAACCGGATGATCGACCCGGCCGAAGAAGACTCCACCCACTTGGAAATCGACAAAGCCACCTTGCGCGAATGGGGGTACGATGTCGCCTTCGAGCTTGAACGCTTCGTTGAAGAAGACCTGGCGGGAATGATCGACAACGAAACCACACCTGATGTGAAACTCAAAGATGGGCTCACCGTCTTCGACGTCTCCCAGCTGCCGGAAAACGGCCCCGCCCTGGCGATTGTGATGACGGTGATCAACACGTGGATGACCAACCGCCTGTTCAAAGCCAAGAACCGCCGCCAGACCCACTTCGTCGTCGAGGAAGCCTGGCACCTGGTCCAGACCTCGGTCGCCAAGGTGATCCGCCGCAACCAGAAAGTCTCCCGCGCTATTGGCTTGTCTAATTGGTTCTTCTTCCACCACGTCTCCGACATCCCCGCCGGCACCGACGCGGAAGCGATCATCAAAGAATGCGACACCGTGCTGGTCTACCAGCAGAAAAAAGCACCGGACGCGAGGGCAGCAGTGGACATGTTCGACCTTCCAGCCTCCAGCTACCCCACGATCCTGAACCTGGCCACCGGCACCTGCCTGATGAAGATCGGCAACGAAGCCCCATTCGAGGTGAAGCATCTGCGCAGCGACGTGGAAACAATCCTCACCGACACCGACAAAGCGTTGGTAGCGCGGACGACGAGTGAAAAGGAGCAGGACCATGGCCTCCCCACAGCGTGAAAGTAGCTTCACCACGTTCCTGATCATCGCGGTGCTTGCCGGGATCGTGCTGGCAGCGTTGAACTGGGGCGAGAAAATCACCCCGACAGGCTCACACGTGTCGTGGAATCCGTTGGATCTGCTCGAGGCAGGCCTGGACGGGGATCTTTCCTGGCCGGCCGCTTCCTGGCTCATCCTCGGCGGCATCATTGTCCTGCTCATTGTGGGTTACGTGCTGGTCGCCGAACTGTGGATCAGCCCGCGCAAAAACACCACCACGTTCAATCCGCAAGGTGCGGCGATCACCTCGATGATGGGCTTCACCGCCGCCTGGCATAAAGCACGCCAGATCTATGGGCCGTCGGTCACCAGGAAAACCGCTGAAGCGTTCATCGCACTGGCTGTTTACACCATCGCGTCCAAAAAAGTGCCGCTGTATATCCAGCTCGAAGACAGCATGTGGGTCTATGCCCCGGCCCGCGGCGGCAAAACCTCCAGCATCGTGGTGCCCATGGTGCTGGGCGCACCCGGCCCGGTCCTGGCGACGTCGACCAAACCCGACGTGGTCGCCTGGACTGCCACCGCACGCCAAGCGCAAGGCGAAGTATTTGTCTGCGACTGGGAGGACATCACCGGGTGGCCCCACAAGGTGAAATGGACTCCGATCTATGGGTGCGAGGACGAAGATGAAGCGCTGGAACGCGGCAAAGCGTGGGCGAACGCAGCCCCCATGGAAGGCACTAAAAACGGTTCCTGGTTCAGCGCCAAAGCAGGCTCCGTCCTCGGGCGGCTGCTTCATGCCGCCGCGCTGGAAGACCGCACCATGGATGATCTGTTGCTGTGGATCTTCGACTCCCACAACCCAGAACCGATCACGATCCTGGAAGACAACCACAAATCCAGGGCCTTCATCCAGCCCCTGCGTGAGCGCACCGAATCGCGGGCCGGGGAAACCGAAGACTCCATCAAATCCACCCTGCTCTCCCTGGCCGAACCATTGGTCACCGAGAAGGTCCTCTCCCAGTTCCGATTCCGGCGTGCCGAGGCTTTCGACATCAACGATTTCCTTGAAGGGCAGAACACACTGCATATCGTGGTCGACGGCGAAAAATCTCCCTTAGGTACGCTGAGCACGATGTTCGCCGATCAGGTGTACCGGGCCGCACGGCGCAAATCCAGTACTTTTGCTTCTGGCCGGCTCTGGCCGGTCTTCCGCATGGTGCTCGATGAAGCACCCAACGTGGCGGCGTTCAGCAACATGGCCGAACTGATCACCGATACCGGAGGCCGCGGCATCCAAGTAATCGGCATCAGCCAGTCCTTCATCCAGAACGAAGCACGCTGGGGCAAGGAAGAAGCCAAAGCCATCGAATCCAACGCCAGCCTGAAACTGATCTTCCCCGGCATCAACAGCGAAGATCTGAAAACCTACGCCAGCGACATGGGCGTCCGGGATAGGGCACGCATCAGCCATTCCTCCAGCAAAACCGGCGGCTCGAGGACCACCAGTACGGAGGAGAAAGCTGTCGTGCGCGCTGAAGAGCTCAAGCATCTGCGGTTCGGGCAGGCAACGGCCGTATACCGGAACCTGCCGCCGCACGTGGTGCACACCGAAATGGTGTGGCAACGCAAAGACCACAAGCACTTGAAAGACATGAAAGACCAAACACTGCGCACCTGCGGCAAAGTCTTCCTCGATGCAGATCAGATCGGAACTAAGGAGGTGGATCGTTGAGCGAGCAGAGTAACCGCGATGAGCTGATCGAGTTACTGGTCCCCATCGTTGAACCTTTGGTCGAACGTCAGGGCAAGGTTGAGGAAGGGCTGAAGGAACAAGAGTCAGTCCTTGTAGAGCTCGCTGGCCAGCTGGAAACGCTGCTGAAAAAGAGCAAAGAGTCAGAGCCGTCCCCATGGAACCTCTATCAAGGCAAACCCGAGAAAAACGCTGAGCTACTGGGTGAAATTAATGAGTGGCTGCCGTGGTTCAACACCACGTATGGGGCTGGGCAAAGCACCAACATGATCCCTTCCTGTTGGTTCCGCCACCCCAACGTCGTCGCCCACCTCATGGGGTTCTACCTGTCTTGGAAAGCCGCCAACTACGGTTCAACAAGCCCCAACAGTGATTTGGTGTATTGGAATCTGCGTTACCTGCCTGATGTCTTGGATATCGTCAACGCACCTGTCGATAAGGGCGGAATGGCTGGATGCAGGCGCGAACACCGCGCCGCTGACCGGATAGATCCGGTACCCGAGCAGGTGAACGATCAGTTCTCTCGATGGCTCGGGCAAGAGTATCAAAAGAAAGAAGAGTAACGAGCAATGAGCCTGAAAGGCCCCTGACGAGCGCGAAAAGCACAGATAAATTCGGCAGTTTCTCACTTGGTTAGTGAGTACTCGACGACTTCATTCGTAATTTGCATATAGCAGTATTAGGAACTCAATCCTTAGAATAAGCGTTGGACTAATCTCGAGTTCGCGTAAGAATGATTCT
>NZ_JBQSYL010000046.1:0-19182 GCF_052379245.1 Glutamicibacter sp. AOP12-B1-11
AGCCACACCCGATGAAGCTGCACGCGGCATTGCGTTAATCATGCGAAACGAGCTGGGGTCGGCTTTGCCTGAAGCAATGTTGAAGACCCATTTGGTTGGTGCTTCGCAGAATCATCCAATGTCGCCGGAAGCTGGGTACGGGCTGGGACTTATGACGCGCGGTCTACCTCCAGTTGTTGTTGGGCATGGTGGGCAAGGCCCGGGGTTCAATCACTTCGCTGCAGTCAGTTCCGACGGTTCTCACTGGTGCGGAGATACGAGCGCGCAGGAAGGCGAGGATCAAGATCTGATTCGTCGATGCGTGGCCGCCGTGACCAACGATGATTTCACGGTGCCCCCGTAAAGGTTCCTCAATCGGAACGATCAGTTATCGCAATCAGGGTCATGCCACACCTTAGATCCGGCGGCAGGCCAGCGCCCACCTTCCGGAACGGTGCGACTGTTCCGTTTGGAAAAATGCGCCTCGCTGGTTCTCGATTCGAAATGAATGAATTGGCATGGTCTGCGATTAGTTGTCCCGACACTGTTTGCCGCACAGCGCCTCCGCGGTTCGAGCGCCGAGCTCGTCTACAAGTATTGGGTCCAAGCTGTCAGCGGCAACTCGCACAATCCCCCTACCCAAATCAGCGCTAAAAGACGGATTAGCCCGAAGCCGCAACGACGCCTGAGCGAGTACGGTGGAGTGTTTTCACCAGCATCACGGCGAACACCACGGCCAGTACATCAGCGGCCAGCACCATGAGCAGTGAAGCATGAGCTGCAATCCACAATGGATTCGCATCGGGTAGCATCTGGGCGGGATCGATTCCAGCGGCCGCCTCCATTCGGTTGACGGCGGCGCTGTCCGCAATCTGCCAGAGAAAGAAAAATGCTACGACCGCGACATTAAGCCCCAGCAGCGTCAAACCGCCAAGAACCCCGAGTAGCTTCTTGAAATCTCTTGGCATTCGCACTCCTAATTACAGCCGTTCCGAACGGATTCCCAGAGCCGCCGTTCGAGCAGCCTTGAATCCAATACCCATTATTCCCGCTTTGGCGCATCAGGGGTTCTCCGTATCGGGGCGGCCCAACCGGATACCGGACGGCAGCCGATGCCCTTGGCCGTGGGAGACCAGACAGACAGTTCGCTGGATCGGTTGCCTGTGTCACCGCACGGTCCAGGGCTTCTGGATGAAGGACTTTTTCTGCCCCACGAATCACTGCACTCGGTCAAATGCCGAGCCCTGGCCCGGCATAATGATTCGGCCCCGGGCGATCAGCGACGTGGAAGCGAAAGCCGGCCCCGACGACGCGCAACGGCCAGAAACACCACGGTAGCCACCGAGCACACCAAGATGGCGACGATGCTGGCTTCCGGCCCGAAGCTTCCCCCGGAAAGCCAGTCCGGTCCGCTGGTCACCGCGGTGACCAGCGAATCGCGGGCCTCGGAACCCGAGGTGATCGATCCGAAAAGGCCCGTTGTCGCAAAGTTCCAGCCGAAGTGCACCCCGATCGCCAGCCAAAGCGATCCGGTGGCAAGGTATGCGGCGCCCAGCATGATTCCGGCTTCGATCATGATGGCGAAGGCGCCCCACAGCGAAGCATCCGGATTAACCAGGTGAACGAGCCCGAAGAGGATCGCCGAGGCGCCAAGCGCCACGGCTGTGCCCCAGCGGCCGCGCAGCAGGCGGAACACGACTCCGCGGAAGAATACTTCTTCCGAAACGGCGATCGCGCACATCATTCCGGCGACGGCCAGCATGCCGGAAATGGACCCCCAGCCGGTGATCGTGTACGCGCCGAAAAGGGCGAGGATGCCCACCGTCGCGCCGGACATCAGCACTCCGAGCCCCGTTCCGGCCAGCAGGTGGCGGACGCCGTGGTCCGATGGGAATTCTTCTACCTTGCGGCGTTCGACCCTTCGACCGGTCCAGATGTACAGGCAGATCATGGCAGCCGCCAGGATGGGGCCGATGGCCAGCGCGGCCACAGGGTTGCGCAGCCAGGCGGCGATGGCATTAGTCGCCAGCATCGCCACGGCTAATCCGGTGACCATCATGGCCGTTTTGATCCAGGAACGAGTTCCGGGGTCCATGACTCCGGGCTTGGCTGCTGGCTTGAGATCCTGCGTGGACTTTGTCATTTTTGCTCCTTATCCCCTACTCGGCTTCGGGGTCTGAGCATGACGTTACGGCGTTCGAGAACACGGCGAATCCCCCGCGAGCGGACATTTGGGATCCCTCGCTCGGGGGACCCAGAGTTCCTGGTGATCTGCGATCCGTACGGCCTCAAGACCAGGCGGCCAGTCCCGTTCTGTGCGCGAGCACTACGGCCTGCACCCGGTCACGCAGCTCAAGCTTGGTCAGGATGCGCGACACATAGGTCTTCACCGTCTCATGGCTGATCACCAGCTGAGCCGCGATCTCCGCGTTTGACAGCCCCTCGGCGATGAGGATCAGCACTTCGCGTTCCCGTGCGGTGAGTGCTTCGAAGATCGCAGCATCCTGCGCGGTGAGTGCTTCGAAGATCGCAGCATCCTGCGCGGAGGGCCGCAACCGTTCAGCGTAGCGTCCGATCAAGGACCGCGTCACCGCCGGTGCGATCAGCGAGTCGCCCGCGGCGATGGTCCGGATGGCCGCCGCCAGCTCGGCGGGCCTGGCATCTTTGAGCAGGAAGCCGCTCGCGCCGGCGCGCAGCGCGTCGTACACCAGAGAGTCCAAGGAGAATGTGGTCACCACCAGGACGCGTGCGGCATCCGAAACCTGCGGTCCGGCTATTCTCCTGGTCGCTTCGATCCCGTCCAGCAGCGGCATGCGGATGTCCATCACTACGACATCCGGGCACTCGCGGCGGGTGACCCGTAAGGCTTCTTCCCCGTCTGCCGCCTCGCCGATAACCGCAAGATCGGGCTGGGCATTGATGATCGTCGCAAATCCGGTGCGCACAACCTCTTGGTCATCGCAGATCACGACGCGGATCGGCGTGTTCGCGGCGGCCGCGCTCACCGCGGAATCCGCACGCGAACCACGAACCGCTGGTCCACCGGTTCGGCCTGCAGCTCCCCGCCTGCCAGTTCCACCCGTTCACGCATACCGATGATCCCCCGGCCTCCCGATACTGATGCCATTCTCTTGCGGCGGCGGCCGGAACTGACCACTTCGACCATGATCTCATGTTGGCCGTAGGCGACTTCCACCGCTGCGGCACCGTCGCGCGAGTGCTTCATCGCATTCGTGAGACTCTCTTGGACTACCCGGACTGTCACCAGTCCGGTGGCTCGCGTCAATGGGCGGCGCGCGCCGCGCTCCACGAATTCGACTAGCTGACCGGCCGAGCGGGCCCGGGAGACGACGTCGCTGACCTGCTGCTCGGCGGGCGCACGAGTGCTCTCAGCCTTCCCGTCCAGCGCCCCGAGCAGGCTGCGCAAGTCCTCCAGCGTCGTTCTGCCCCCGTCGGCGACGGAGGCCAGCAGATCCAGCGTCCCCCGATCGAGATTCGGACGAAACTGACCGGCCTCGGCCTGCACCACCATCGCGGTCACATGATGGGTGACCACGTCGTGCAGCTCGTGGGCGATCCGCGCCCGTTCGGCCGTGATCGTCTCCCGTTCGGCCGCCTCGGTGCGGCTGCGACGCATCGCGGCCTGCGATCGGAGCCACGAGCCGAAGAACCACAGCGCCGCCAGAAGCGCTCCGAAAGCCAGCGCGTCGGAGACTGTCAGTGCCGCGTCGAGCGGAATCAGCGCCGCGGCGAGCGCGGCATAGCCGCCTAGGACGAGCAGCGAAGTCAGCATCCGGTGCCGCTGGAGCAATGCCCCGCGCCCACCAGGGCAACGAGCAGACCGAGGGCGGCGAAGGTGGTGGGGAACCCGAGCAATTGGTACGCCGCGAACGCCGCAAAGGCCAGCGCCAAGGACCACTGCGGCCAGCGGCGCAGTATCGCGACCGAGCCTCCCTGGATCACGATCAGACAAACGCCGAGCGGATTGAGCCGGTGATCGGGCGACGCAGCCAGCTCGAGCCCCTGCTGCGCCACACCCGGCACGAACGACAAGCCGACAAGCCGATGAGAACGACAGCGGACACGACGTCCCACTTGAGACGAGCCACCGGAAATCGGACAGTCTTCATCCCAAAATCGTACCCGGATGCCCAGGGCGCAGGTGATGCCGCGGCGGGCAGCGCCGCGATGACGGTTCCACCTGCCGGCGTTCCCCCAAGGGCCTGCGAGCGGGCACAGGAAGGTTGCTTCGCTGACGCCGGCGGCAGATCCGGATGACGTAGGTCAAATATCCGAGTACTGCGGTGCGGAAGTAAATGCCGCCAAACCGAGTGGATACGTTGACCTTGAGGCAGTCTCCGCTGTAACCGCCTCGCGTGTTGACAGCCGCGACCCCGTGGCGAATGGCTGTAGCCTACAAGGTGAGCACGTTCTTGCAGGGAAAACAATGATCGTGGTTGCCCCTTGGAGTCAGTCCGGCGGTTGAGTTTTCAGCGGTGAGGCATTTGGCGTCACGATTCGATCCACTAAGGAAGGTCCCGTTTTGCCTTTGTCCTTTATCCCGCCGCGTCAGGTCAATATCGGCGACGCGGCAGCATTCGTCGGCACCACACCGCAGGCGATCCGTCGCTATCACGAGATTGGCCTGCTCCCCGAGCCCGAACGGGGCAGCGATGACCGCCCCCGATACGGCTACGAAGACATGATCCGGCTGCTGTGGATCCACAAGATGACCGGCGCCGGGTTCGCCTCGGAGGAGATCCGTGACGCCTTTGCCGGCACGGCTCCTGTTGGTGCCGACAGCGTGCAAAACGCCGCTATCGCGCAACGCATGCGCACCCCAGATGGCAGAATGGGATTACTTTCCGACTTCGTCACCTGCCGCCTCAAGCCCCTGCCCAAGGGCTCCCTGCGCCAGGCGGATCTGGACAGCCTGCTGGTCACAGAGCGGATCTTCGGCCCGCTCGGCGCGGCCCTCCAAGCCACCCGTTTCATTGCCATAGCGACCCACCCGGGTCTGCAAGAAGAATCCGACCGTGTTGATATCGCCGAGGAGGCACTCGATGACACGATCGCTGCCGAGGACCCGCGTGTGGCACTGGTAGCTGCCAAACGGCACGCATTCGAATTGCAGCTGCACGCAGTCATCGAGGGTTCCAGCCTGGCGCTGAGCGACGAAGCGATCGTCGACTCCTGGGACGCGTTGCACCCCGAGAACGAAGATGAAGATGAGAGCGGAGTCGACCAAGACCCTGGCACGGGGCCAGAGACCATGAGCGCAATCGAAGCTATTGGAAAGATGCCCTACGATTTCTCCCCGGCCCGCCTGCGCTGCATGGAATTGGCCGAAGAACTCGCCACCAGCGAGTCACCCGGTTCTTGAACAAGTCCCCTCGTCCTAAACCAGGAAGTATGCTCGGATATCCGTTGAGCCAGTCGAGATTCCTTGCGCCAGTGTTGGTCCAGATATCGCACCTGGGACCAGCACGTCGATGGCTTCGCCCGAGAACGTGTCCGTAGCGGGCGCCGCTAGCGGACCGAGCGCTTCTCGGAAACAGGGCTACGCCGCACCATGGATCCAGGTCCCGACCAGTGACCGTCCTATGGGACAAATCAATATGGAGCACCAATATTGGTGCGGTCTAAGCCAGCGCCCCTTCAAACGGATTGCAAAAAAGGAAATCACGTTGCCGTTCAGGAAACAGAACACCGCCTTCCACGACGGACCATAAGTACTCAATAGTGCCGGAGCAAACCAACGCGAGCATGGACAGGGTTTCGATTCGAGAGTTGATGGCAACCACCATTGGCTGCCGCTTCCTCCGTCTTCGGCGGCCCTCTCCGACGGGCAGAGAAGCTTCAGCTACCTCGCTGGCTTTTCGAGTGCATCAACGTCTAGGCTCAGCACTAACAGCAAACGATGGAGGAACCATGGCAACGCAAAGCGTGTCGCCACACACGGGCTCGGAACCACTGAACAAGCTGTCCGTCACGGCCCTGGCCCTTGCGGCCTTAACCCTTTTGAGCATGTGGTTCCTTGGCAACTCGGGTCTGGCGATCTTTGCGGTGGGCGCGGGCCACGTTTCGCTAAACCAGATCACCCGACGGGGCGGTCGCGGCCGCTGGCTCGCAATCGTTGCGCTCGTGATCGGATACGCCGTTGCCGCCCTCTCGTTCTATTCAATTCTGACTGCCATCCCACTGTTGATCCAGTCCTACATGGCCTGACGCCGTATTTGACGAGCAAGGTTTCTTGGCCGGCGGTAAAGCCAGCCCGAGGGTTCGTTTCCTATTTTTTGATGCTTCCCATCTCTACGGGTTTCCCGGCATTGGGGTTGTTTCCCATCAGGCGGACTATCCGGTTTTTCGCGGAATGCCGAAAGTCCCCTCCCGCTCGAAGCCCATCTCGACGAACAACTCGAACAAGCGTCCTTCCGCCTGTTCGTCCACTCACCGGAGCGCCTGGGATACGTCCTGCAACTCAACGAGCGCATAGGCATCCAGATTCCATGCATTCCCGGGGTGCAGTTGCGAGCAAAAATTGACCCGATAGCAGGGCGAACTCACCGAGGCGCGTGGTTCGGCGTGGTCAGTTCCTATGGCGCGCATGGCACCAAGATACAAGGCTGTGCGGTGGAGCTCTAGAACAACCAGTTGCCTAGGTCGCATGAATTATTTGAACCGTAGAATCGCATCTGGTGAGGGTTCCGTATACTCTGCACTTGTTTTCTGGCGCCAAGCATGGACGAAGAATCGCTGGAAGTTGACTTTTATGAGCCGCATCTCGGGAGCCGCTTGAGCAGTCAGGCTTTCTCCTACTTCACAAAACCATGCCGGGTGGTCGATCACCGTGGCTGCCGGTTCGCGAAGGCAGCCTAGCCACCGCCGCCGGCCCGTTGCGGCGTCATGAATCATGGAAGTCCGCTGGCTCCGGTGCGATGCGTTTGGCCATGAGGCAGAATTTGTTGCCCTCCGGGTCAGTGAGAACGTGCCAACTGCCCGACGGGACCACATCGGTCGACATGGCCCCCAACGACAGGAGCCGTTCCAGTTCTTCCGCCTGGCCGCTATCTGTCGGACACAGATCGAAGTGCAACGTTTCGGCTCTGGGCACGACGTCGTCCGTACGCAGGAACAGCATCGTCGGGGCATTCGGAGCCCCGGAGATCGCGACTCCCGTCGCGTCCGACCCCGTGATCCGGTAGCCGAGCGCCGCGCACCAAAAACGAGCCAAGCGCTCCGGATTCCGTGCCTTGATCACGATGTCCGCAATTCGACTAGCCATGCACTCCACCCGCTTCCTGCTCGCCGACCGTGCGGCTTTCGACTTCGTGGCAACCCCGCGCGGCTGGAACTCGCACGGGCCGGCAAACTGTCAGTATCCCATCGCTTCAGGTGCCGATCGCCAACCGGACAACAGTGAGCACGAGCCACCTAATAGCTTTTCGAGAATCCCGCCATTGATCTCTGCGATTCACAGTACACCCGGCATGGTGTGATGCCGACTATGGAAAAGCTCCCATCCATCCGGCGAGCGCCGCACTTTTACTACGCCACTCCCCCTGATCGATCCAACCAATTCATACCGTGCGTCACTCCTCACATTTTCGGTTTCGAGGTAGCCATCTGGAACATTTTCAGATACTTTTTAACCTACCTACCGATAGGTAGGCAAGATTCTTGATTTAGAAGGCGTTTGCATGACTACTACAATTTCCCGCCCCCTCAAGGTGGGTGCATGGTTTGCTATCTCATTGGCACTCGTGACAGTTCTTGGTCCGGCAGGCACGGATATGTACCTGTCGTCCTTGCCCGATGTGGTGGAGCATTTAAACGGCACAGCGGCTTCAGGCCAGCTCACTTTAACCGTTTACTTGCTGGCCATGGGTGCAGGCCAGCTGGTATTCGGGCCGATTACTGATGCTTTCGGGCGCCGGCGGCCACTGCTGGCCGCCCTGATCGTTTTCCTGCTGTCCTCCGTATGGGCTGCCATGAGCCCATCAATGGGCATACTTTTAATGTCGCGCACATTGCAGGGGCTGGCAGCTGCCCTTACCCTAGTCGTGGCCCTGAGTATGGTTCGAGACGCAGCGCAAGGTGTCCGAGCCGCGCAGCTCTTTGCATTGCTCATGACGATCGAAGGCTTGGCTCCGGTATTGGCTCCCACGGTCGGTGGTTTTGTCGACCAGCATTTCGGGTGGCGTGCTGTGCTTCTGGTCTTGGCGGGGCTGGCAGCAATCGCGTTTGCGAACTCAACGGTGAGCTTGCGCGAGACACTTCCAGCTGAATCCAGAACGTCGTTGCGGTTGGGCCAGGTGATGCGCACCTACGGACGCATCGCACGGGATGGGCAATTCCTGCTACCGGCCTTAGGCCTCTCGGCAGTGTTCTTTTTCCTCTTCGCCTACATCGGCGGGGCGCCCTTCATCTACCAGGGGGAGTTTGGTCTCAGTTCAGATACCTTTGGCCTTGTTTTCGGTGGAACCGGGCTCGCCGTGATGTTCGGTGCAATTATTGCCGGGCGCACGGTAGGTAAATTCGGCGCCGGCAAACTCGGCGTCATTGGCACTATCTTGATCGCACTCGGCGCGCTGATCGGCCTAATTCTCTCAGGTATTGGGTTGGGTCTCGCAGGCATTGTCATCGGCATGTTTGTTGCACTCCTCGGAGTCGGAATAGCCGAAGCGACGTTGATGGCCTTGGCAATGGCTTCGCAAAATACTGCGCTTGGTTCAACCGCTGCGCTCCTGGGAGCTTTCCAGCTGATCATTTCCTCGGCGGCTACGCCCTTGGCAGGGCTTGCCGTGGGGATATCCACGGGGGCATGGCTGGGATTCCTTCTGGGCATCTCCTTGGTAGCCTTTATCATCGTAGGAGTGAGCATTAAGCGCGCCCCGGCGATCACCGATCTCGGAAGTCACTAGCAGAAGCCTGAACTTGTGGAGGTTTCATTGGCAAAACCCCTGTCCCCGTCAGCCCAACGCGTCTGCTTAGTGGCTGCCCAGCATTTTGCGCAACATGGCTATGATGGCTCATCACTCACCGTCATCGCCGAAGGCGCAGGCATGCGCAAGGCCTCACTGTATGCGCACTTCTCCAATAAGGATTCCTTATACGAGCAGACTCTGGATTTGGCATTTGCCGACCAGGAGGCCGCAGCGAAAGCTGCATTCGCTAGCGAAGCGGACGGGAAAATGCCGGGAATCGAGTACTTGGAGGCACTTTCCGCGAGGTATGCAGCGTCAGTGAACTTCCGATTCCTGCTGCGGTCCGTGTATGCCCCGCCGCATGCACTTGAAGCAAAGATCATTGGCAAATATCGTAACTTCGAAAACGAGCTGCGAGCCCTATTCGTGTCAGCTGCGGCCAAGGAAGACGAGAAAACGCGCGATCTGACGGAAGCGTATCTGGCGGTGGTCGACAGCCTCCAGGTCGAGCTGATCTATAATTCTGCTGAGAATTACGAGGTCAGATACCGAGCCGTGTTGCGGATGCTTCAGCATTACTACGAGAAGTGATCAAAGAGTTCCGCAATGCTTCCGGCCAAGCAGCTGAAGCAGTTCGGCACGAGCACCGCGGTGAAGCCGTCATCCGAATAATGCGTTCGAATGACGGCTTCGTGCTGTTCTGAGCCAACTAGCCTGTGAAACGTAAACACGAACGGATCCGAGCCACTACTAGGGTGCATATTCTTGGTCCTCGGAATGGAGTTCTCGTTGAGTTCAATCAAAAAGATCGTCGAGCAGAATCGATTACCGAAAAACCATGTTGCACCCCGGTGGCAGCGCATCCCTTAAGACTTGTCGAATGGTTCCGTGGATGTTTCCACTCGTTTCGGGATCATCGTGGCTCCGGGCCTGTTTTCGCCCCGGTTGTTGGACTAAGACAAATAATCGATTCCGTCACCAGTCTCGACATTCAGCGCTTCAGGCTCAGGTGCCTTACGCACGGCGGCTGCGTTCTGATT
Source organism: Glutamicibacter sp. AOP12-B1-11 (assembly GCF_052379245.1). Classification (NCBI taxonomy): domain Bacteria; kingdom Bacillati; phylum Actinomycetota; class Actinomycetes; order Micrococcales; family Micrococcaceae; genus Glutamicibacter; species Glutamicibacter sp. AOP12-B1-11. The sequence continues at coordinate 9,947 of NZ_JBQSYL010000046.1, forward strand.
CCGGCAATGTGCCCGTCCAACGACGCTGCTTTGCGCGTATGCGCGGAGTCGAAAAAAGGTTAGTTCCATCATAATTCGCCCGGACAACTGGAGCTATTCCGCAGAACTCATAATGCATCCGAGGAAAAACCGTGATTGATTTGGAGGCATACTGTCGATGACTTCTTCAGGCACCGACTACGCTGTGCATCCAGCTGGTGTCGGCCTAGGCAAGGTTCTCTCGGAGCCATCTGGATGCATTGTCGGCCGCGGCGAGAATCTCAGGCTCTGGGCGTTGGGAGACTATCAGGAAACCCACCTGTTGAAGCCGGAAGGTATTCCTCCGAATCAATGCCCGTTGCACTTGATCGGCGGAGCAAATCTTCGATAGCTTCTCCCACCCATGCCAGACTCCCATACTGGCGAGGTCAGTTGAACGATCGCTCCCGGAAGACAAATCCCAGTCCAGAATGCCGGATACACGTCCTTGATCCCACAAGACATTATGGCCGCCCAAATCCCCATGCGAGAAGACTCGATCCTCAGCACTGATTCCGGCAAGGGCTTCAACCGCTTCTCCAGCCAACGCTCGAATTTGTGGTTCAATCCTTGGAAGGACCTCATCGATTTGAACCCGATGCCAGTCCGAGCCTCCGCAAAATGACAGGGGCTCAGCCAACAAAGAACGCAACGGCACCAGATCTATGGAGGACACCAAATCCAGCAGCCGCCTGATTTCGCCCGGCGAACCTTCACCGGCGGGGCATGGGCGTCCCGGGATGAATTCCGTCGCGACAGCTGATATGCCGTCAACCTCGATAACCGGCCCCATCGACCAGGGCAGATTCAATCCGATATCGCGCGGAATCATGTCGACAAGCTCTTGCCTCCGACACATTTGATCGCCGGTAAATTTGTCTCGCGCGATTCTGATAGCGGCCTGCTGCTCCAGCAGAACAACAACGTGGGCGGAACCTTCTTCGACGACTTTTCGACGCGCGCCACGCGCCTTGCGTGGAAGATCCGCGATCGCAAAGTCAACGATAGACGTCAGGCCGGAGTTGATTACTGGCATTGGCATAGTCATGAGCCTACAAGACTCGTTGGGCTGAAACGCTCCCTGGAAGTGACTCGCGATTCTCGCCTACGTTCCGTGTACCGAATGCATTTCCGCGTATGGATCCGGCATAAGGTGAGCCCTAGGGTCTAAAGCGCAGGGCCATGCAAAATGCGTTCAACGATCTCGTCAGGGTGTTCGTCAGCCAGAATTCGCTGCTCTGCAACAAACGACAAGGGCTGCCATCCGTGATACCAACTTTGCATATCCGCGATGCTAAATTCAGTGGCCTTTGCCCTGCTCAAATGCCGTAGAGCCGTCTCCTCGAACGTCAGGTCGAAAGCATAGAACCGGGCATCATCAACATGTTCTGCCACGCGCTCTAACATTTCGCCATATCGGGAGGCGTTGAAGATTCCTTCCAGAATCACGTTGTGGCCACGACCTATGCAATACGTAGCCGCCATTTCGAGTAGATCTTTGTGAGCTAGGCTTTCGTTTTCACGCTCGTGGTAGATGACCCGTCTGAAGTGGTCCTGCTGAAGTACCGCTGTCGGCGCCCCGAGCTTGGTCTGGAGCAAACGCGCAATGGTGCTCTTACCAGACCCCGAATTTCCACGAATCACTACCAGCATGGCTAAAACCTTCATTCCGAATGTCCGCAGATAAACCTGTTACGCAATGCTGAGCACAGGCGGTGTCATCCAATTCCAGGGGGCGCAGCGTCCCGCATCGTGTTCGCCCTGCGGACACATCGAATTGTAAAGTCCGACTCAAAGCTATCCCGGCCCGAGGACCAAAACTTCAATGGACAAAACAGGCCTGAAGATCCGGCTGGCCGTCGCCCAGCATCGCGATTAAACCGATTCCGTCGTCAGCGCCACGCTAGTTCCCTACCAAGAGAAGCTTCGATTGCATTCAACAATGAACGACTAGATGGCGCCCAACGCCTTGCCACAGGCAATTCCAGCACCAGGGCCGGAGCCGAGCTGGATCTGCGGGGGCTCGAACACGGCCCCTTCGCCCTTGACCTGACACCAGATTACTGGTTGCCCCGTTCACCTACCGACCCAAAAGGCGTGAGAAGAATCCTCGGGCGGAGCGTGATTTCTTCGGCGCATTTGGGTCGCAACTGCAGCGCTCTTTTTGTGGAATATGAGCCATGACCTGCTGGACATGCTGGCCACAGCCGGCCCAAGTTGTTTTATGGCATAGGCGACAATTGACGGCACGGCACATGCTTACACTTCCTAAACTTAGTAGCACTTTCGAGGGTATCTCCGCGAGCATATCCAGTATTGCACATACCCTAGGGGGTATTTAAAAGCATGGACTCAACCACGACAGGGAAACCCCTAGGGGTATAGACTGAACTGAACTACGACCCCGAAGGATCCCTCCATGCAGCTTGAAGTCGAAACCATGAAGCCCGCAATCAACAGGCTCAAGCGGGCACAGGGTCAGCTCAATGCAGTGATTCGCATGTTGGAAGAGGGAAGCGATTGCCGCGCAGTGGTCACGCAGCTATCCGCCGCCTCCAAGGCGATTGACCGCGCGGGGTTCTCCATCATCGCCACCGGACTGGAGCAGTGCCTGCAATCCGAAAATCCGGAACTAGACCGAGCCGACATGGAGAAATTATTCCTCTCACTGGCCTAGGCAAGAAGCCGGCGGCTGCCCTGGAGACTACGAAGCGATCCCCCATCTTGCATATGGCCGAAAGCTGGTCGCCTAGTCCCGAGCATCATCCAGCAGCGCCGCCAGGAGTGCGCGGTCTGCCCCATCAAGCAAGCCCACGAACCGCGCGAGGCAGTTCTCCTTATTGTTCGTCTCCGTTAACGAACGGACCATATGCGCTGCAGAAAACTGGCAACCGGTCAGCGTGGCCTCGTATGTCCAGACTCTCCCGATCAGCGTGCGCGCGAGCAGTCCCTTGTCGAAGAGGTGCCCAAGCACGGTGGCGACCGTGGTGTAAGCAGGTGTGACCTCCTCTTCCGCATCCATTATTTCGAGTACGGTACGCGCGGTGTGCGGTTGGCCGCTGCGCCATAAGATGTTCATCACCCGTCGCTCCAGGGACCCGAGCTGCGGGGCATGCTCCACGCTGAAGGGCAAAGACGGCGGCACAGAGTCACTGGTCATCGAGGAAGACCTCCAATCGATACGCGTGGACGCGCAGGTACAGCACACTGGACTTGGCCGGAAAGCCGGAAAATCAAAGCAACGAACGTTGATGCCACTGCGATGCCTGCCAGCCAAGGCTGCAACGGAGCAAAGTACGTAGTTGCTCCGGAATACCCTAAGACCAAGAGGGCGATTTTATTGCAGACCGGGCAACCCACGGCGAACCAAGCCAGAACGCCGCCGGTGAGCCCTAGCCTAGAAGTCGCTTTTTCTTCTTTTCCTTGCCGTTTCTCGGCGGACCGAGTTGCCGGATCCTGACTCTGCGCGGAACCACTTGAATTCATTTCTGTTGAATTTTTGACGTAGCTTGCCAAGAGAAGTCCTGAGAGTCCCGAGGTGGCGATCCACACTGGGTAATTCCACAGGGTCGCGGGGATCTCGCGGGTGAAGATGCCGTTGGGAATCAAGACTGTTGCGAGCCCCAAAAGCACTCCTACCGCCACGGTGGCGGCGATTGCCGCCAGCCACTGCCGAGTCCCCCATAAGCTCAAGGCCTGTCCCGACAAAGGAATCCGACTGATAAACCCCTTCACCCATTCGTTCGCTGGCAACCTAGCTCCTTACCGAGCGCAGGCGGTCGCTCCGCCGGCATTTGTTTATTACTATGCCCCATCGTACTGTTACTAATCAACGTAGTAGTAAGTATTGGCGCCCTGACGGCAGGGAAGGAAATATAGATGATGAGCACGAATGAAACCGCTTCGAGGACACCAAAGGGGAAACGGCTTCCGTGGTTTTGGCTCCTCCCCATTCCGATCGTCATCGTCGTCGCCTTGCTGATTTGGTCCCAAATACCGGGCAAAGCTCCAGAATCGGCGCAGGCACCTTCGGCGATAGCGGAGAGCATCCAAGAAGCACCCGCTACGCCCGCGGCACCGCCGGCCTTTCCCGACGTCTCTCGCCTGGATCCAAAGGATCCAACTGCCGTGGGGTCGGTCGACGCCCCCGTCGTCATGGTGGCCTACTCAGATTTCCAATGCCCGTTCTGCGCCAAGTGGACCGATAGCACCCTGCCGAAACTCACCGAGAAATACGTAGACAACGGGCAGCTGCGGATCGAGTGGCGAGATCTGGACATCTTCGGCGAGGCCTCGCTGACGGCCGCCCAGGCTGGCCAGGCAGCCGCACTGCAAGGCGGCTATATCGACTTCCACCATCGCCTGTCCCAGGGCGGGAACATCTCCGCGGCAAAAGACTTCACCGATGAATCCCTGTTTGCGATCGCCGAAGACCTGGGGCTGGAGGGCGACAAACTCGTCACCGACATGGGCAGCGCCCAGGTCAAGGACGCAGTGCAGCGCAATATTGCAGAAGCCCAGTCCCTGGGCGTATTGAGCACACCGTCATTCCTCATCAACCGGACACCATTCGTCGGCGCCCAGCCACTGGCCAACTTCGAGGCGGCAATCGAGGCAGAGCTCGCCAAGGCCGAAGCCGAGCAACCATAGTGGAGGCCGGAATCCTATTTGCCTTTGTCGGTGGGCTGCTCGGCCTATTTAGCCCTTGCAATGCAATGCTTCTGCCGGCGTTCTTTGCCCATGCAGCGACTTCCACCCGGCGACTTGGCGCCATCGGCTTGGCCTTTCTTGTCGGCACGCTAGCCACGCTGGTACCACTTGGCCTAGGCATGGGGTGGCTCGGCGGCGCCCTTGCCGTTGACCGCGGGCTGCTCATTGTCATCGCCGCATGGGTGATAGTGGCCTTCGGACTACTACAGATTTTTGGCGGCGGCTTTGACGCCGCGCGATTCTTGCCGTCACGAGTACGCCAACCACGCGCTCCGGGCTCGCTATGGGGTGCAGCGCTCTTGGGTACCGTTGCCGGTGTCGCAGGTTTTTGCACCGGACCGGTCCTTGGCGCAATCCTGACCTTGGTCCTCACCTCGGGCAGCCCGCTAGCCGGCGGCCTGCTGCTTTCCGTGTACGGCGCTGGCACGGTACTGCCCATCATCGCTCTGGCATGGGCCGTCAAGAAGTATGGCGGAATGCGCTGGAGGTGGATGCGCGGCCGCCAGCTTCGGCTGGGCCGGTTGCACTTGCACAGCAACACCCTGATCGCCGGAACAGTCACCTTGCTCGTCGGTGTGGCGATGCTTCTCACCGGCGGCTTGGCCACCGCCGGCGAGCTGCTGCCGCACGACATCCTCGATGGAATTTCTACAACTGCCGCGAACATCGACGCGGCCATACCAACGTGGATCTGGATCACTCTGGCCGCGGCCGGTTTCTTCGCCTGGTGGGTTGCAGAAGCTCTTCGCCGTTTATCGGCATCGGCTAGCGCTCGGTCGGCGCAGTCCACTTCCACGAAGGGAACACCATGAACCACCATCTCCTGCTCCATCTTGCCGGTACCGGCGAAGCCCCGCAGCCCAATCTGGAGATGGCTGCGCGCGTCGCCCGCAACGCCCGAGCCGAGCTCCCCGATTGGACCATCGAGCTTGTGGTCCAGGGCCCGCAGGTAGCGCTCCTGGCCACCGGGAGCGAGCTGGCCCAAGAGGTGGTTTCGCTAGTGGATGCCGGGTTCATCGTGAGTGCCTGTGCCAACAGCCTGCGCTCGGCCGCGGTTGACGGCGAAGGACTGGCAGCCGGCGTTCGAATTGTCAGCGCCGCGGTGGCGCGCCTAGCCACCGCTCAAATCGACGGTGCCGCGTACATCCGTGTTTAGTGCGGCAACACCGATTTTGGGAATCCGATGCTTACCTCATCGGACATAGAATGCCGGTGTTCCTCCGCTAGTGGAGGAACACCGGCATTCATGTTTTTGGCCTAGAAACGAAGCCTAGCTTGATCGTTGCTTTCGTCCGAACCCACGCAGCCGCAGCGAGTTCGCGACGACCAGCACTGAGCTGGCGGCCATGGCGGCACCTGCAATCATGGGATTCAAGAACCCCAGGGCTGCCACCGGAATACCAGCGGTGTTGTAGACAAACGCCCAGAACAGGTTCATCTTGATAGTTCCCAGTGTCTTGCGGGAAAGCTCGATAGCTTGCGCAACCTGCTCGACGTCATTGCCCATGATGGTGACGTCGGCTGCTTCGATCGCCACATCCGTCCCGGAACCCATCGCGATGCCAAGGTCTGCCTGAGCCAGCGCCGGAGCGTCGTTGACGCCGTCGCCGACCATTGCCACGACCCTGCCTTGCTCCTGCAGCTGGCGCACGGCCTGAGCCTTGCCTTCGGGGAAGACATCCGCGAACACGTCTTCCGGCGCGATACCAACCTTGGCGGCAACTTGCTGCGCTACCGCCTTGTTATCCCCGGTGAGCAATACCGGGCGCAACCCAAGTCCCTTGAGCCTTGCAATGGCGGCAGCCGAGGACTCCTTGATGGTGTCGGTCAGGTTGACGAATCCGGCAAAGGCTCCATCCACGCCGATCATAATCGAGGTCGCGCCACTGCTCTGCGCGGTTGCAAGATCCGCGAGCTGCCGATCGGTTAGCTCAATCCCATTTTCCTTCAGCCAGCTTTCCCGGCCGGCCACCACGGTGTGCACACCCACCGTTGCTCGCACGCCGCCACCGGCGGCGGAGACGAACCCGGTAGCCACGGCCAAGGAAGCGTTGGCACGCGCCGCTTCGACAATTGCTTGGGCAATCGGGTGCTCAGACCCCGCTTCCGCCGCGCCGGCCAGTGCCAGCAGCTCTTCTTCGTCAAATCCCGACGCCGGGGTTGTAGAGGTGACCGCAAGGTTGCCCTCGGTCACGGTGCCGGTCTTGTCCAGCAGCACGGTGTCAACCTTGCGGGTGTCTTCCAGGACTTGCGGTCCACGGATCAGGATGCCCAGCTGGGCCCCGCGTCCGGTACCCACCAGCAAACCAATAGGAGTCGCCAGGCCTAAGGCACAAGGGCAAGCAATGACCAGCACCGCTACCGCGGCAGCGACGGCCGAGCCCATATCACCGGTGAGCAATAGCCAGAGAACAAAGGTGGACAGCGCAATGACCAGCACAATCGGCACGAAGACCGCGGAGATGCGGTCTGCAAGTCGAGCGATCGGCGCCTTGCCCGTCTGCGCCTGGGATACCAGGCGTCCCATCTGAGCCAGCGTGGTGTCCTTGCCAACGCGGGTAGCACGAATAACCAGTACGCCGGAGGTGTTGATTGTTGCACCGGTAACGGTGTCATCCGGGCCGACTTCCACGGGCACCGATTCTCCGGTAACCAATGCGGTATCCACCGCCGAGTGCCCCGAGACGACAAAGCCGTCGGTGGCAATTTTTTCGCCGGGGCGCACAATGAACTCATCGCCAGGAAGCAACTCGGCCGCTGAAACCTTGGTTTCGACGCCCTCGCGGATCAATGTGGCTTCCTTGGCGCCTAGATCCAGCAAGGTCTTAAGCGCGTCGCCGGCCCGGACTTTGGCGCGGGCTTCCAACCAGCGGCCGAGCAGCAGGAAGGTCGCCACGACACCCGCGGTCTCGAAGTACAGCGCATGCTCGCTCATGGCCATGCCGACGTGGGCCGTGATATTCGGATCCGCAATCAGCTGCCACAGCGAGTAGAAGTAAGCCGCAAGTACACCAATTGAGACCAGGGTGTCCATGGTGGAGGACAGATGGCGCGCGTTGATGGCAGCGGCACGGTGGAACGGCCAGGCTGACCAGAACGTCACCGGGGTGGCAAGCGCCAGCGCAACCCAACCCCAATGCGGGAATTGAGCGCCGGGGATCATGGAAATAATGAACAGCGGCACGGTGAAGATCGCGCCGACAATGAGGCGTGTCTTCAGGTCCTGGCCTGCCTGCGCGGCGGGCTTGTTCCTGCGCGGCGGCTCAAGCGATGCTGCTGCAGTGGAGGTTCGCGCGGTTTCGGTCTGCGAACGGGCTGTCTGCTCTGCGTATTGGTCCACCTTGAGGTTGGCCTTGTAGCCGGCGGATTCGACGGTCGAGATCAGCTCTTCGTCCGTTACGCCTTCCGGAACCGTCACGCGAGCGGACTCCAGCGGAAGATTCACCAGCGCTTCCACGCCTTCCAGCTTCCCCAGCTTGCGTTCGACTCGACCCACGCAGGAAGCACAGGTCATTCCCTGAATATCCAACTCGACGATGCGTTGATTGGTGGGGAATGCGGTGTCGTTACTCATGATTCCACTTCTTTCTCACTCCCGGAGACGGGCACATATAGCTATTCGCGCCCCGTCTCGGGGCCGGTATTTAGGCTTCCGCGGAAACGAGCTTGTAGCCCGCTTCGGCGACGGCCGCTTCGAGAATCGAGTTCTCGACTGGTTTGTTGGTGGCGATGGTAGCCGTAGAGGCTCCACCGACGACGAGGTCAACCTCGACATTGCTGACACCAGGGATCTCTTGGAGTTCCTCGGTCACTGACGAAACACAGTGCCCGCAGGTCATGCCTTCAATCTTCAAGGTGATGTCGTTGCTCATGATGTCCTCCGTGTTTGTTGTATTGCTATTTGCTTCTTCATCGCTCGAGCTGCATCCGCAGCAGCTTGATTCGTTGCTCATGAGTTCCTCTTCTCGCGGGATCTTTCGGTTCTCGAAAAGTCATCTGGGCAAACGGCTGGCCTTGCAGCCATCTCCATGATTTTGCATGAGCCTCAACAGCGGCCATTGCGTTTTCCATACCTTGACGATATACCCCTAGAGGGTATCGAGTCAAGTACCCCCATAGGGTATATTTTCAGTTAAATTCAAAGCCACTGGATCCAACGAACTGCGTCATCAATACATTGATTATCCGATGTCCGGGTAGACGCTTCATGCACAATTGCCCAGCCGAGGATCGCAGTTTGAGAAATCGGAGCGCGAAGCACCACCCCGGGGATGCCGCCGATTTCCGAAAACTAGCCATTGCACTCAAGGCAGGCAGGGCTTCGCGGCACCCGCGGGAAGCGCGGCCCTAAACTTATAGAGGATGCCTCCCTCACCGCCAAGGCCAAATAGCTAACGGTGCGCAACCAGAGTGCAGCGGAACCTGCAAATACTCCACCGACCGCGTACCTTGCAGGAAAAGCCACCGCTGTCATCGGGGTGTATATGACCCCACCCAAGGGCTCCCTG
>NZ_JBQSYL010000047.1:0-17584 GCF_052379245.1 Glutamicibacter sp. AOP12-B1-11
CCGTGTCAGGGCCGCCGAGGTCATTTCCAACGGCGGCGATCACCCCGTCCTCGACGAGCAGCGAGGTGGCAGGTTCGGTGCCTTCACCCCGCCAGATGGTGCCGTTCACGAACAAGGTGGTACGCCGTGGTGCAGACATGCTTCTCCCAAACCGATAAGCCGAAAGTTAGAGACTCACATTTAAACGAACGTGATTCACATCTCATACTGTACGGAGTGGCCACAGGCGACTCAAGAGGTTTGCGAGAAAGAAATTTTGCCGTGATTCCGCGCTGCGCCGCTGGAGCTTAGCGGCGGATTCGCGCGGAGCGCAACTCGTCGATACGCACCAGCACCACTCCCAGCACGATCAGCAGTCCGCCGAAAAGCTGGATCGATCCGGGCAGCTCGGAGAGCAAGAGCCAGGCCCAGAGCACCGCGAAGAGCACCTCGGTCAAGGAAATGAAGGAGGCTACCTTGGAGCCCAGAGCACGGGCGGCCATCACTCCGGTGGTGTACGAGAACACGGTGGCTATCAAGATCAATCCCAGCAGGGCAACCCACCACGGAACCTGCATCCCGGCGAAGGAACCACTGCCAAATTCGGCACGCATCGGCAGGATCCCGAACAAGCCCACCAGTGCCAGCGAGAGCGCACCGACGAGCATGCCCCCGGCCGACAGGATAATCGGCGGCAACGCACCGTCAACGCGGGCGCTGACAAAGAAATACACGGTCAAGCCGACCGCAGCCCCGAGCCCCCACAAAATTCCAATCGGGTCCAAGGCAGAGGCTCCGTTCAGGTCCAGCACCGCAACCAAACCGGCGAGAGCGAGCAAGGTGCCGCCGATCGTCGCGACCGAAGGGCGCTTCTTATGACGCATCCAGAGCACCAGCACAATCAGCACCGGCGCCAAGTATTCAAGGAGCAGTGCCACACCCACATCGAGGCGTTCAACCGCCAGGAAATAGCACAGCTGGCAGGCGCCGACCCCGAAGAACCCGAACAGCAGGATCGAAACCCAGTTGGTGCGCAGCAAGGTCCAGCGTCCGCGCATCGCCAGAAGCGCAGGAATTGCGAGCACCAAAGCGGCGCCGGCCATGCGCACCGCCACCGCGGCTGCCGGGGTCCAACCGGCCTCGAACAGCCCCTTGGCGAATGAGCCGGACAGGCCGAAAGCGGCCGAAGAAGCCAACGCAATCCAAATTCCCGCCAGCTGTCCGTGAGTGCGGACTGAGCTCAGCGTTGACGGCGGAGAATTTGGTGACTTTTGGGGCTGTGACATGAGCTGGTAGGCCTTTGCTACGAATGCTCCCAAGCGACATGCGGTACAGGAACACGCAGGTGATTCAGGAGCAAAAGATTATATGATCATGACAATACGGATCCGCTTGAACTCGCGTCAATCCACGAACATCCCGGGAATGATTTATGACCTTTGCGCCAGATATTGAAGCGTCGCTGCACACTATCGTGAACTTGTTGAACACCGAGGTTTCGTTCGTCGACTTGCTTTCCACGGTGCCGGATTTGGATCAGTTCCTGCGCACCGAGAACTTCAGCGGCCCCCATGCCCAAGACCAGTCCGAGCTGCGTTCCATCCGCCAGCTGCGTGCCCAGCTCAAAGGCATCTGGACCACCGATGAGGATGACGCGGTGTTCAAAGTTAATCAAATACTGCGCAACGTCAACGCCCAGCCGCAGCTAATCAAGAACGAAAAATGGGGTTACCACCTGCACGCGACCACCACCAGAGCCCCGCTCTACGACCGCATGGCGGTGGATGCAGCCATGGCCTTGGCCGAGGTGATCCGCTCCGGCGGGCGCAAACGTTTGCGCATCTGCGCCTCCACCGACTGCGGCGCGGCCCTGCTTGACCTGTCGCGTAACCGCTCGAAATTGTATTGCGACACCGGCAACTGTGCCAACCGCGAGCATGTTCGCGCCTACCGGGCACGAAAAGCGAAAGACTGACGCCTAAATAAGTCGCGTTATCCATCGCTTCGACCCTAAGATGATTGGATAACAGGAGCATCCTGTCCTCGCAGTCGAAAGGCCAGATCATGACCGGTGAAGCACACGCATCCGAAGAATATGAGGCACGCCTTGAAGCCAGCGCGGATTCCCCGCTGAAGGCAGCCGGCCGGTGGGCCGCAGCTATCGCCTCCGCAACGCTCGGCGACGCAGAATTTGAAGCACGCGGAGCCGAGGTAGTCGTTCATTCCTTGAAAAACGATGCAATTCTGCTGCGCATGCAAACCTCCAACCTTGAAGAAGCCGAACGCTTGATCGTTCAGATTCGCAAGGATCTAGAGGAGTTGAGCACCGCTGAGTTCGTTGAAGAGTGGGGCCAAGGAAATACTGGAGGCGGAAAACACCTCTCGGAATAGGGTGGGTGCCTAGCGCTCGACCAGCACACCATCCGCGTCGGCGTACACCATGGCGCCGGGGCGGATGGTGACCGCGTCAATTTCAAGGCTCAGATCGCTGAAACCGCCACCGCGTTTCACGGTTTTGCGCGGGTTGCTCCCCAACGCCTTGATGCCAAGGTCCATCTTTGCCAGTTCAACGCGGTCCCGCACCGCACCGTTGATGATAACCCCGGCCCAGCCGTTATCCACCGCCGCTTGGGCGATCATGTCTCCCATAAGTGCGAAGCGCAGCGACCCGCCGCCGTCTACTACCAGCACCTGGCCTTCACCAGGGGTATTCAACGTGGATTTGATCAGCACATTGTCTTCAAAGCATTTGATCGTTTTTGCAGGGCCCGAGAAGCTTTCGCGGGCGCCGAACGACTGGAACTGCAGTGAAATCGACTGGATCTGCTCTTCGAATTCGTCGTAGAGATCCGCGGTGCTGATCGCTTCTTGCTGCATGGTTGCTCCTGGTCGGTGAGGGCTAGAGTCTGGTTCAACTCACAGCCTAACTCGCCGCAGAATTATTTCGACTTTAGTGTCTCGCGATATGAATCGGTGTGCAGCGCCCCCAAGCGCGAATGCTTGCGGCCGTAGCTGAGGTACACGATAAAACCGACAATCATCCAAATACCAAAGACCGCCCAGGTGTTCGTGCCGAGGTTGAACATCAGGAACAAGCACGCGGCGATTCCGAGGATGGGGGTCACCGGGTAGAACGGCACCTTGAAGGTTCGTGGCGCGTCCGGTTGGGTCCGCCGCAGGAAGATGACCGCGGCTCCCACCAGCGCGAACGCGAAGAGGGTTCCGATGCTGGTGGCTTCGGCCAGTTCACCCAACGGGATCAGCGAGGCGGTAAGTGCCACCGCGCTGCCGACGATGAGCGTACCGATCACCGGGGTGTGGGTCCTAGGGGAAACCTTGGCAAAGGCCTTCGGCACCAGTCCGTCGCGCCCCATGGTCAGCAGGATGCGGGTCTGCCCGTACAGGGTGGTTAGCACCACCGAGATGATCGCGACCACCGAGGCCAGAGCGAAGAGCAGCACCAGCCAGCGCTGCCCGGTCACCTCGGATACGATCATCACCAGTGCCGCTTGGGCGCCTTCAAACCACTGCCAGTTGCGTGCGCCTACCGCGGCCACCGCCACCAATACGTACACGGTGGTCACCAGAATCATGGAGATGATGATTGAGCGTGGCATATCGCGTTGCGGGTTCTTTGCTTCTTCACCGGCGGTGGATGCGGCGTCAAAGCCGATGTAGGAGAAGAACACCATCGAGGCGGCAGCGCTCACACCGGCTGCCCCCATAGGCAGCAGCGGAGCGAAGTTCCCCGCGTCGAAGGCGGTGAACGCGACGATGGAGAAGAACACCAGGATCGCGATCTTGACTATCACCATGGCGGTGTTGGCCAGGGCAGATTCACGGGCACCCCGTGCCAAGAGCAGGGTCGCTAGGATCACCGTAATCAGTGCAGGCAGGTTGATGACGCCGCCGTCTACCGGACCGCTGGCCAGCGACGCGGGCAGCTGCATGCCGAAGATTTCAAGCGTTTGGTTCACATAGGAACCAGCTCCTACGGCCACGGCGGCCGCGGATACCGCGTATTCAAGGATCAGGCACCAACCGCAGATCCATGCCACCCCTTCGCCCATAGTGGCGTAGGAATAGGAATAGCTGGAACCGGACACCGGGACCATGCCGGCCATTTCAGCGTAGGACACCGCCGAAAGCAGCGCTGTCACGCCGGCGAGCACGAACGCGATCCAGATGGCCGGACCGGCAACGGGTACCGAATCGCCAAGGATCACCAAGATGCCGGTTCCCAGCGTGGCTCCGACGGAAATCATGGTCAGTTGCAGCACCCCGAAGCTGCGCTTGAGCTGTCCGAGACCGGCGTTAGTTGCGGCCTCGGTGGTCATGGAGTGGATTGATTTACGTCGAATCAGCTGCTCGCCCAGTGGGGTGCGGCTACTTCTCGACGTCTGCTTCGTGTTGTTCACGTGTCAATCCTTGAAAATGGCGTTCTTGTTCGGTGCGGTGCGCTGACCGCCAAGCTAACGACAACGCGCTGGGTCCGCCTTGACGGCGGGCCCAGCGCGTTGTCGACGCGATGTTTTAGTCTTCGAACTTTTTGTTCGGGTCGGCCGAGGAACGGTTCACACCCGTGCCCTTGCCCAGCTCAGAATCGTTTTCCTTGCCTGCCATGGTGAGCACCGAGATGATCAGCAAACTGGCGACAAAGGCCACCCCAAAGCAGACCAGTCCGATATCAAAACGAATCGGGTTCTGCGAGCCTCCGGTCGAGGAGATCATGCCGACCACTCCAGCAACGACAGCCAGCAACAGCGAGAAGCTCAGCGGGCCTTTAATTGAATGGCTCCACGGTTGCTTCTTCTGCGAGTTGTTTCCCACCAGGAACTCCGTTTCTACTTTTCCTGTTGACCTAAAAGTATTAGTTGTTTTCGATTTCGGTCGATGCCGCCGCCTTGGCGTCATGGCGATGGCCGAACGCGGCGATCAGTTCAAAGACCGCGAAAATTATGGTGCCGCCGCCGATCAGGCCGAACATGCCGTGAGCATCCAGCGACGTGCCGAAGAGCAGGGCAATGGCCAGGATCATCGATACCGCGGCGGTGATCAGCTGGTTACGGAATGGCGGGAACTGCGCGCGCATTTTCACAAAGACGTAGAGCTCAACCACACCGGTGACGAAGAACGCGAAGGCTGCGAGATATGCGACCCACATGGGGGTGGTGGCGAACAGGCTGGCAATGCCTGCCAGCAGCATGAGTCCGGCACCTAGCGCGTAGGCCCCTCGGGACTTCTCCGGAGCGCTCGGCACGGTGACGTACTGCCACATGAAGACACCTGTCACCACCAGCAGCGCACCGGTCGCGTAAGACAGCACGGTCTGATCCGCGTTGATCCAGAATATCGAGATGAGCGAGTAGACCAGGGCGCCGAGTCCGCGCAGGAATACCGGGCGGAAGACGTCTTGGGCTTGGGCTGGGGTGGTTTTTGGTGCAGGCACAACCCCATTCTACCGGCGATAGAACAAAGAATCAGCCGAGTCCAAGCTAAGTCACATTTACCGGTGCGCCCGCGAGCTAGCCGCGACGGCGAATCAGGCTCTCGTTGAGCTCGCCAATCGTTGCCGCGCCCATCAACTGCATGGCGACTTCTACTTCCTTGGCCAGCAATTCGATGGCACGGCTCACGCCTTCCTCCCCGCCGGCCATCAGCCCGTAGAGATACGCGCGGCCTATCAATACGAAGTCCGCCCCGGCGCATAGCGCCGCGACGATATCCGAACCGGACATGATGCCCGAGTCCATGATGATCTCCAGTTCCTCCCCAACCTCGGCACGGACTTCGCTCAACGCTTCGAAGGCGATCGGCGCCCGGTCCAACTGACGTCCCCCGTGATTTGAAACCACCAACCCGTCGGCGCCTGCGTCCTTGGCCTTCGCCGCATCTTCCGCGGTGAGCACGCCCTTGACGAAGAGTTTCCCCTTCCACAATTCGCGGATCCATTTGAGATCTTCGAAGTCCAGCGAAGGGTCGAACATGGAGTTGATGATGCTGGGCAGGTCCGCGGACGATTCCGAGAGGGAAGCGAATTTCAGCGAATCGGTGGTCAGGAAGTTGAACCACCACTCCGGACGGTAAGACGCGTCGAGGACCGTCTTCAAGGTCAGCTCCGGCGGAATCTTCATGCCGTTGCGGGTATCACGGTGGCGTTGGCCCGCCACGGGAGTGTCCACGGTGACCAGAAGGGTGTCAAAACCCGCCGCCTGGGCCCGGCTAACCAGGGCCGCGGACTTTTCGCGGTCCTTCCACAAGTACAGCTGGAACCACCTGCGCCCCTCGGGTGCAGCTTGGGCGACCTCCTCGATGGAGCGGGTGCCCATGGTGGAGAGGCTGAAGGGGATGCCCGCCCGTGCGGCGGCGCGGGAGCCGCCGATTTCTCCTTCGGACTGCATGAACCGAGTGAACCCGGTGGGCGCGATACCGAAGGGAAGAGCGGATGGAGCACCTGCGATCTGCGTGGACAGGTCCGCTTCTGCGGTTCCGTGCAGGATGCGCGGCAGCAGTTCGACCGAGTCGAAGACCTCGCGGGCGCGGGTTGCGGTAATTTCATTTCCGGCGGCGCCGTCCACGTAGTCGAAGGCTGCGGTGGGGGTGCGCCGTTTGGCAATGCGGCGCAGGTCCCATAGATCTGCAGCCTGGGCCAGACGCGCGGCACGGCGATCGGTGGATGGCAATTTGAACTTCATCAGGTTGACTAGTTCGCCGACGTCTGGGAATTGACGCTTGAGATTACCCAAGAGTTGTCCTTTGCTTTCGTGTCAATTGAATAGCGGTTTTTAGTAGCGGATTCGGTGCTTCGCGTGGGCACCGAGGTAGATGGCAATAGCCGAGCTCAGGCAGCACAATGCGAGGAATCCTGCCGGCAGGCTAACCGAGCCGTTGCCGAGCTCCAAAAGCGCGGCGGCGATCAGCGGCGAGAGTCCCGCCACGATGGCGCCATTCATTTCGCGGGCAATCGCGATGCCGCTGAAGCGCACCGATACCGGGAATAGTTCGGTCAGGAAGGCTCCCTGTGCACCGGAGGTGCAGGGAATGACCAGTCCGTAGCCCAAGGCGATGGCCAAGAAGCCGAAGATGAATTGGTCGGTGGCCAGCATCCAGAAGATCGGGAAGGCCAGCAGCAGCCCGGCGATGTTTCCGGCCGCGAGGATGCGCGCCGAGCCGAACCTGTCGGCCAGCCAGCCGCCCACCGGCGTGAGCACTACCGAGACTAGCGAGCCGAGCGTCACCGCAAGCAGCGCCTGGCTGCGCGCCATGCCGGAGCCAACCATCAGGCTGATGGAGAAGACCGCCAAGATGTAGTTCGTGGCGTTATGCCCGGTAATTGCGAAGAATCCCAGCAATACCTGGCGCCAGTGGGATTCGAAGACCTCGCGCAGCGGCAGCTTTTTTGCCCCTGCCATCTGCTGGGCTTTGCCCATGGCCTGCGTGTACTCGGGAGTTTCTTCCAACTTGTTGCGGATGTAGAGGGCCACCAGGAAGAGCAAGGCAGAAACGAGGAACGGAATGCGCCAAGCCCAGCTAAGCAGCACTTCGTCCCCGAGCAGGGAAACCGAAAAGAAGCAGATGGTCGCCAATGCAATGCCCAGCGGCGGGGTGGAGAGAATCAGCGAGGTGTACATGCCGCGTTTTTTCGGCTCGACATATTCGGCCACGAGGGTCATCGCTCCGGTGAGTTCCGCACCGGCGCCGAAGCCCTGAATCAGGCGGAAGAGCACAAGCAAGCCGATGGACCAGGCGCCCCAGGTCTGCGCGGTGGGCAGCAAACCGATGCCGACCGTGGCGATGCCCATCAGTACGACCGAGAGCAGCATTGCCGGACGGCGCCCGAATCTATCCCCGAGATGCCCAATGACCGCTCCGCCCACCGGGCGGGCCACGAATCCCACGGCGAAGGTCGCGAAGGCGGCGATGGAGGCCGCCGAGCTTCCGGCTCCGGCGAAGAACAGCGGGCCGATCACCACGCTGGCCGCCGCCCCATAGAGCGCATAGTCGTACCACTCGATGGCGGTTCCGATCAGGGAGGCCGAAATGGCCCGGCGGCGCTGCACGCGGAGCGGGTCGGAACCCACTGTTATTGTCTTTTCCATCGGTTCGTTCTCCTCCGCCTGGAAGCGAAAAATCCTTGTTGGCTCGCGGTAAACCAACGTAAGATACCTGAAATATATTTCAGCCAAGACTAGACTGTTCCTTGATTCCGGGAAAGTCTCGCGCCAAAAGTTACGCGCGCTTCCACAGGGCTAAGCAGAGAAATGAGGATCCATGGCTAGTTCATTGTCCGAGCGGCTCACGCTGGAGCTGCGCGAACGGATCGCTACCGGCCTGCTCGCCCCGGGCACCATGGTGATCGAACCGGCGTTGGCCGAGGAGTTCCAGGTGTCCAAAACTCCCGTCCGTGAATCTCTGCGCCAGCTGACCAGCGAAGGCCTGCTGCAGCTTTTGCCGAAAAAGGGCTACCTGGTGCGGGCGATCGGCATGGAGGATATCCATGAAGTCCTGGAACTGCGGATCTTGCTCGAACCGCGGGCGGCGCGGAATGTCGCCCGCTTCCATTCGGCGCAAACGCTCGCCGTGCTGCGCGGGCACCTCGCCGAGCAGGAGCGCCAGGCCGAGGCAGACCCCATTGCCTCAATGCTCGCCGCCCGCCGCTTCCACGAGGATCTCTCGGCGGCCAATCGCAATTCGCGGATCACCGCTACGCTGACCAAGTGTTTCGCCGAGACCGCCAGGGCACACTACGTCTTGCCGGCCATGCAGCCCTATATGTCCCAGTCCGCTGAGCTCGCCGAGCATCGAGCCATTTTGGCGGCCATTAGCGCAGCGGATACTGAAGCTGCGGAGAACGCGATGCGCACGCATCTGCAGTCCATTCACCGGGCCATGCTCGGACAACGTCAAGACCCAGACTCGCTATGGGACTAGCCGGCTAGTCCGGCTCTCACTGCCCTAGGCGCATCCACGCGTCACCTCGGGCGCGCAGCCCCAGGGTGATGGCACGCGCCAGCATGTAGCCGATGGCGAAGACCACCCAGATCCACAGGATCGCCGATTGCGGGTCAATCGCAAAGTGCTGCACCGCCCACAACATGGGCAGATAGGCGAGCAGGTTGATGGTTCCAGCAATGCCCAGATACTTCGCATCCCCGGCACCGATCAACACGCCATCAAGGACAAAGACCAATCCGCAGAGCGGCTGGGAGAGTGCCAAGATCCACAATCCCAGGGTGGTCAGCCGGTGGACCTCGGTATCCGGGGTGAACATCATCGGGAACACCCACGAGGTGGCGAGCAGCAATAGCCCGGTGAATATTCCGAAATAGATCCCCCACCGGCTCATGATCCCGGTGAGCTGGCGAACCTGGGATGCGTCTCCTGCTCCGAGTTCTTTGCCAATGAGCGCTTGGGCCGCAATGGCCAAGGCGTCCAGCGCAAAGGCAAGGAAGGAAAAGATGGTGAAGACCAGCTGGTGGGCCGCCAGCGTCAGCTCTCCTGCGTTGGTTGCCACCACGACCGTCAACAGCAATGCCACACGCATGGTCAGATTTCGCAGCATCAGCCATGAACCAACCTGGCCGGTGGAAATGAATCCCGCCCAGCTAGGACGCAGATGGATTTCAGCGGCCCGGATGCGCGGCACGAGCATCCACAAATACACCAGCGCCATCAGCCACTGCGCGATCGAGGTCCCCAAGGCGGCACCGGCCACGGACATCTGCAGCCCGTAGACCAAACCAAAGTTCAGCACGATATTCAGCCCGAAACCCGCGGTGGCTACCACCAGCGGTGTTTTGGTGTCCTGCATTCCGCGCAGCACGCCGGTTGCCGCGAGGACCAGCAGCATGGCGGTGAGACCGGGCATTGAATACAGGATGTAGTCCACCGCAAATTCGAGGGTCTGTCCTTCACCACCCATCAGCCGCACCAGCGGCTCGGCAAAGATGAAGCCTGCCACCGACAACACGATGCCCAAAACCACCGCAAACCACATGCCGTCGCGTCCGGCCGCCATGGCGCGCGCCTGCTGCCCTGCGCCGAGAGCGCGAGCCACCGCCGGGGTGGTGGCGTAGGCGAGGAAGATCATCAGGCCGACCGCGGTATGCAGCACGGTGGTCCCCAGGGCCGCGCCAGCCAGCTCTGAAACACCGAGGTGCCCCACGATGGCCGAATCCGCCATCAGGAATAGTGGCTCGGCGATCAACGCCCCCAAGGCGGGAATGGCCAGCACGAGGATCTGCTTGGCTAGGGTGGGGGAAGTTGTCCGGGACTTTTCTGCGTTCACGAGTCCTACTCTACGAACTGAGCGGCGCTAACGGCGATTCCTCCGCCGGCACCCAAAGGGTTCATCCCTCGTTTACCTGCGCTTTGCGGCGCAATTAAGCAGTCGTATTCCGGAGATGAAATACTTCTACTATGACTTCTTCCCCCGATGCGGCTCCCGTCGGCCCGCCCCCGGCGGCGCCGGTCGGCGAGGTCTTCGCCGCCTTCCTCAAGCTGGGGCTCACCTCCTTCGGCGGCCCCACCGCGCATCTGGGCTTCTTTCGTGAAGAGTTTGTGGTCAAAAGAAAATGGTTGAGCGAAACCGCCTACGCGGATGTTGTGGCGCTCTGCCAGTTTTTGCCTGGGCCTGCCTCGAGCCAGGTCGGCATGGCCCTGGGCTTGCAGCGCTCCGGAACCTGGGGACTGCTCGCCGCGTGGGCCGCCTTTACCCTGCCCTCGGCGATCTTGCTGGTGCTATTCGCGCTGGCGGCCAATAGCCTGGATTCGCTGATCGGGGACGGGTGGATCACCGGCCTCAAGGCGGCGACCGTTGCGGTGGTGGCGCACGCCGTGTTGGGGATGGCAAAGACCCTGGCTCCGGATGCGCCGCGCGCAACGCTAGCGGTGGCGGCGATGGGCGTAGTGTTGCTGTTCCCTTCCCCTTTCATCCAGGTCGCGGTGATCCTCGCCGCGGGGCTAATCGGCCTGCTCTGGCTGCGCCATGGGGCCGAAGATTCGGCGCAGAGCGATTTTAGCTTCGCCCGCCACTCGCGGCGCAGCGCGGTGATCTGCCTAGTCGTCTTTGCCCTGCTGCTGATCGGCTTGCCGGTGGCCGCCGCGGTCTTCGATCACGGGGCGCTGCGCCTGACCGAGATCTTCTTCAGCACCGGTGCGCTGGTCTTCGGCGGTGGCCACGTGGTGCTGCCCATGCTCGAAACTCAAACGGTGGGTGCCGGGCTCGTGGAGCATGATGCATTCCTCGCCGGCTACGCAGCAGCCCAAGCCGTGCCGGGACCGCTTTTCACCTTCGCCGCCTATCTGGGTACGGTCTTCCAAACAGGACCGAGCGGGGTACTCGGAGCGGGCATCGCATTGCTTGCGATCTTCCTGCCCTCGGCCCTGCTGGTCGCGGCCGCGCTCCCGTTCTGGCAGCGCCTGCGCCGGTCGAGCACGGCTCGGCGGGCCTTGTCCGGGATCAACGCCGCGGTGGTGGGGCTTCTGGCCGCGGCGCTCTACTCCCCGGTGTTCCTGCAAGGTGCTTCCACCGTTCCCACATTGGTCCTTGCGACGGCCGGATTCGTGGCTCTGCACTGGTGGAAAACCCCGCCGTGGATGCTGGTGATTTTTAGCGCCGTGATCGGTTGGATTTTATTCTGACCCTGTGCAGCAGCGGATAACCGGGTTAGGCTGGGACATTGCTTCGCCCCCGGACCGGAAGTAGAACTATGCAACTGATCGATTGGCAGTGCGCCGCCTGCGCCGTTGAATTCGAGCCGGCGGCCGTGCCACCGGAGTTCTGTCCCATCTGCGTCGACGAACGCCAGTATGTACCGGATGGCATGCAACGCTGGACGCACCGCGCCGAGCTTCTGGAGACCGGGCACCAGGTCCAAATCGAAGAGCTGGAACCCGGGCTGACCTCGTTTAGTTCTCCGGAAATCGGCATCGGGCAAAGCGCCCTGCTCGTGCAAACCAAGAACGGAAACCTGCTCTTCGAGGTGCCGGGACTGCTCGACCAACGGACCTTCGAAGCGATCAGCGAGCGCGGCGGCGTGCAGGGAATCGTGGCCAGCCACCCGCATATGTATGGCGTGCAGACCGCTTACAGCAGCGCCTTCGAGAACGCGCCCATCTTTATCGCGGCCCCCGACCAGAATTGGGTCCAACGCGCGAGCCCGAACGTGAAGATCTGGTCCGAACCCTTCGAACCGATTCCCGGGATCCGGCTCGAGCAGATCGGCGGGCACTTCCCCGGGAGCACCGTGGCCCTCTGGGCCTCGGGCGCCGCAGGCCAGGGGGTGCTGCTGGCCGGGGACGGAGTCTTCCCTGTGGCGGATGGGAACGTCACCTTCCTGCGCAGCTACCCCAACCGGATCCCGCTCTCCGGGCCGGTGGTGCGCCGCATCGCCACCCAGCTGGCCGCACTGGACTTCGAGCGGCTCTACAACAACTTCGCCAGCGTCGTGCCCAAGCGGGCCGGCGAGATCGTGGCGTTCTCGGCCGCACGCTACGCGGCCTGGGCCAGCGGCAGCAACGATTCGATGACCTGAACTACAAGTAGCTGCCGGCGGAAGAACGTGAAAACCAAGGGCCCTGATTTCTCACACTCGGCGCCTCCATTGCTCGCAATGTATCTGGCCGGAATGGCGCCAGGCGGCAGGAAGAATTCAACCTACTGTGGCTGCTCAGCGGAGTCTTGTTTCCGGCGAGCCCGTGGCATTTCTAGGAGCCGGCCGTCGCCAGCCAGGCAGGAACGGGCAAGCCCCGTTTCCCAAGATCCGCGGTGTTCTCCGGATTTATCTGGCCAACCGGGGTAAAATCCTACCGGGCTTCTCTGGACGCAGCGGTCCGCCCTGATAAAGGACCGGCTATGGCGATTCGGGAACTGGCTCCCCGCCCCAATTTTCGGGTCGGCCATTAAGATCCTGACGTTCTTCAGGGGAATCAATACGAGTGGCCGTCAGATCCCGCGGCAGCAAGGTGAATCCCTGCCAATGCACTTCCATTGGCGACTGCTCCTCATCGCGCGGCACATGATGATAGCCAACCGCCACCCAGGAGACCACGTCATCAAGCTGCTGGCTTTCTTGCTTGGCGACAAAGTCCACCACGCCTCGCCCACAGTCCCCGCTGTTGTAAGTCGCGAAGATCTGACATTCATCGACGTTCGTGAACGCAACGTCGTAGCCGATGTCTCCCTCGTGATGGTCCTCGTCATCGCAGAAGGTAAAGCTGTCGGTCTTACCCAGCTCGATTTGATAAGAAATTGGGTGTCCGTCCGCATTCAGCGTGCCCGGAGCCATAACCTTCCACCAGCGTCGATCGGTCCACCGAGCCGTTGCCGGCGCCGTGATGTCGGTATATGTGCCTTCAATGATGGGCGACTGCGGGCCTTTCTTACCTGTATCTTTAGCGTCAAACTGCTGGGCAACTTGCCCAGCTTCACCGCCCAGGGCCCAATCGATTTTCCACACCGCATTATGCGAATGGCTGGAGGCATGGTCGCTATCGCCTTCGCCCACGGCGGAGCCATGCTGTTCATCGGAATAGTTCGCCGGAGACAGGTCCCCGGTGGCGCCCAGCGAAGGACGAATCGAACCGTCGGCGCCGAAGGTCACCTGATTGATGTATTCGTACCAGCCGACCTTGGAGACCGTGGATAGCTGCCAGTCATTCTTGCGTTTAGCGAGAAGATCGCCGGCCTCCGCCGAACGGTAGGACAGGCCGGCATCCACCACGTCGCTGCAGAGCACCGGCCGTTCGGGCGACGTCCCGTACTTGCTGCCGTCGCCGATGTTGGGAATTGCTGCGCTATGTAGCTGCCCCACGCATTCGGTTTCGGTCAGCGAATGCATATTTGGCCCGCCGAACCCAGCGGTCGTGATATCCGAGGTGTTGCGCTTCCCATCATCGTAAGGCACTTCAAGCTGTGCCAGCGACATCTGGGTGACAACCGGAATCGGATCCGCACCGGGCGGGGTGAAGCTGATATCCGAGAGAATCATGCCCAGGGCGGGATCTACGGACCAGCACATATTCCAGGTGGCTCCGCTGGTCATTTCCTGGCTCAGTGGCTGCTCCGACGCTGCGGAACATGAGGTATTGGCCACCGGAGAAGCCGTGGCCGGGTCGCCTGAATCACTCGTCCCGCCAGCGGCGGTGCACGAAGCCAATAGGACGGCCGCAGCCGCAAGTGATACGATTCGGGCCGATACGCTGCGTCGCATGAAATCCTTGGTCCTTGTAGTTCAGACACATAAATGGGGAACCTCTATAAAGAGATCCCCCATCTATGTGATGTTACTAGCCGGTGGGCGGAACACCCCTAGATGACCAGGCGTGTTCCGCTACCAGTTGCTAGCTCTTGTGTGCGCGGCGGCGGTTCAGGGTCAGCAAGACACCTGCACCGAGCAGCAGCAGACCCAGCAGCGAGTAGGCGATAACCTGTGCACCGGTGTTAGCCAGTCCGTCGTTATCGTTGTCCCCGTTGTTGTTTCCGTTGCCGTCTCCGTTGCCGTTGCCATCTCCATTGCCGCTGCCGTCGTTGTCGCCGATGACGGTGAATGGAGCAGAATCCTGCTTCTTCCCGTCTTCGTCATTCACGATGACCTCGTAATCACCTTCCGGAGTGTTCTCCGGGATGGTGATGTCAATTTCGAAGGAGCAGTTCTCATCCACGGTGATGGTCAGGGCGCCGGGGATTGAATCCTTCGCCGCTACCTCGACCTTGCCGTCGATTGAGTTGATCATCAGGGTCAGGGTTTCACCCTTGGTGAAGCCCTTGCCGATGACCTTGATCGACTCGCCGCCCTTGACCTTGTTAGGCTGAACGGTCAGGGACTGTTCGGCTTCGCAGGTGTCGACCGGCTTCTGCTGGACGTTGATGCGCTCGCTGTCCTCGTTGCCGTCCTGGTCGTAGGCGTGAACGTCATATTCGCCGTTCTCGATTCCTTCCGGCACGGTGATCTTCACATCGAACTCGCCCTGATCATCGGTTTCGGTTTCCACGGTTTCAATGACGTTGCCGTCCTTGTCGCGGATCTCGACGATGATATCGGTGTTCGGAGGGAATCCCTCGCCGTGAACGTCCAGTTCGTCACCCGGGGCGACGTCCTTCGGATCAACGGTGATGTTTGGATCATGCTGTCCATCGCCACCCAAACCGGTCAGACCGGCATCTACGGTGTTGATCGTGGAAGCTTCGGCGGTCAGTGCAATAACCGCGGTGCGGCCATTCTCCTGAGCATCCGAGTCAATACCACGGTCATCGCCGACCAATGCTGGGGAGAACGAGGCACCTTCCGGAGCCACGAACTCAACGATGTACTCACCATGCGGCAGCATCTGCAGCCAGTAGCTGCCGTCTTCTGCGGTCTTGGTGCTGATGGCGTTGCCATCTGCATCATTGGCCGGGTTGCCCTCGGCGTCCAGCAGGTTGACGGTGATGCCGGAAACGCCGGCTTCGCCTTCGTCCTGCAGTCCGTTGCCGTTGGCGTCGTTGAAGACGAAGTCACCGATCTTTCCGTTGTTTCCCCCGCCGATGTTGCCATCGATGACGGTCAGCGGAGTGGAATCCGTGTTGCCGTTCTCGTCCTCGGCCACTACCTCGTATTCGCCAAGTTCGATACCCTCGGGAACGGTCAGCGGAGTCGTGAAGTGGCCATTCTCATCCGTCTCAACGGTGATCGGGCCGGCAATCACGTCACCGTTCTCGTCGACCAGAGTCACCTCGACTTCGGTGTTCGGATCGAACCCGTCACCGGTGACCTGAGTGTCCTCACCTGGCGCAACCTCGGACGGATCCACGGTCACGGTCGGGGAAGTGAACTCAACATCGGTGATGCCGGCATCGATGTTCTCAGCGGCCGGAGCCTCCGAGGTCACTGCCAGTGCAACGGTGCGGCCGTTATCCGGATTCACGTCGGAGTCGCGAGTTGCATCGTCTCCCACGTTGACCGGGGAGAACCCGGTGCCATCGGGCTTGATGACCTCGACGATGTACTCGCCATCGACCAGATCCGAGAAGGCGTAGATGCCGTTGGAATCGGTTACGGTGCTGATGGCGTTGCCATCTGCGTCATTGACCGGGTTGCCCTCGGCGTCCAGCAGGTTGATGGTGATGCCGCCCAGGGCGGACTCGCCTTCATCCTGCAAACCATCCTTGTTCGCATCGACCCAAGTGCGGCCGGAGATCGAACCGTCGCCACCACCGATGTTGCCATCGATGACGGTCAGCGGAGTGGAATCCGTGTTGCCGTTCTCGTCCTCGGCCACTACCTCGTACTCGCCCGGGGTGGTGCCTTCCGGAACGGTGATCGGGGTGGTGAAGTGGCCATTCTCGTCGGTCTCAACGGTGATCGGACCGGCGATAACATCGCCGTTCTCATCAACGATGGTGACCTCAACTTCGGTGTTCGGATCGAATCCGTCACCGGTGACCTGAGTTTCCTCACCTGGCGCAACCTCGGACGGATCCACGGTCACGGTCGGTTCGGTCACTGCCGGAGCGTCAACCACACCGGCGTCGATGGTCAGATCCGCAGCAGCCTCGGCGGTCAGGGTGACAACCGCGGTGCGGCCATCTTCCTGGGCGTCCGAATCAACCGCACGGTCATCCCCAACCAAGGCTGGCGAGAAGGAGGCACCTTCCGGAGCCACGAACCCGACGACATAGTCGCCGTGGGCCAGGGCCTCGAAGAGGTAGTTGCCATTCTCATCGGTTACGGTGCTCACGGCATTGCCGTCTACATCCTCGATCGCGTTGCCCTCGGCGTCCAGCAGGTTCACAGTGACACCGGCCAGGCCGGCCTCGCCATCATCCTGGATGCCGTCGGCATTCAGATCGCGCCAGACACGGTCGCCCAACACACCGTTGTTGTCGCCACCGTTACCGGCGATGACATTCAGCGGAGCGGTGTCGCTGCCGCCATCTTCATCGGTTGCCACTACCTCGAGCTCACCTGGAGTGGTGCCCTCGGGGACGGTCAGCGGCGTGGTGAAGTGGCCATTCTCGTCGGTTTCGACGATGATCGGCTCGCCCACAGGGTTGCCATCGGCGTCTTGCAGCTGAACCTCAACCGGTGAGTTCGGCTTGAAGCCGTCACCGGTGACCTGAGTGTCCTCACCTGGCGCAACCTCGGACGGATCCACGGTCACAGTCGGGGTGGTGAACACAACACCGGTGATGCCGGCATCGATGTTCTCAGCGGCCGGAGCCTCCGAGGTCAATGCCAGTGCAACGGTGCGGCCGTTATCCGGGTTCACATCGGAGTCGAGAGTTGCATCGTCGCCCACGTTGACCGGGGAGAACCCGGTGCCATCGGGCTTGATGACCTCGACGATGTACTCGCCGTACGACAGGTCGGTAAAGGTGTAGTTGCCGTTGTCATCGGTCAGGGTGCTAGTGGCGTTGCCATCTGCACCATTGACCGGGTTGCCCTCGGCATCCAGCAGGTTGACGGTGATGCCACCTAAGGCGGACTCGCCTGCATCCTGCAAACCATCTTCGTTGGTGTCAACCCAGGTACGACCCGAGATCGAACCGTCGCTGCCACCGGTGCTGCCATCGGTCACGGTCAGCGGAGTAGTGGCTTCGCCACCATCTGCGTCGGTGCCCTTC
>NZ_JBQSYL010000048.1:0-16919 GCF_052379245.1 Glutamicibacter sp. AOP12-B1-11
CTCGAACGAAACTGTTCCAGAAGTACCGGCAACTCGAATTCGAGTTGATCTTCGAATCAGCTTCATATTCCGAAGCGGTGGCGTATCTGAATGCAAACCCGGAACTGAAAGAAGTTCAAGACGGGTATCTTGAAGTGGATGTGCATAACCCGTTCTTAGGTTCAGAGAACTGCGAGTATACGCACTGGCAGCATGGATTTAATAAGATATTCGAATCTTATGGTAGAATGCCGGTTGCGTTGTTTGGAGACGCTAAGAACCCATTCGACCGTTTGACGGCAGCCAACGATCTGAATCAAATAACTGACGGTCCGCTTGTTTCAGTCATCATGACCAGCTACGACCCCGAACCGGAAGCTTTTATAGCGGCAGCACGATCAATTTTGAATCAGACCTGGAGGAATCTTGAGCTAATCATTATTGACGACGCAAGCCCGAACCGTGCAAACAAGCTCTTAGAAAAACTAGCTGAAGAGGATGCCCGCGTTAAACTCGTGTTACTGACGGAGAATGGAGGAACGTACCGCGCGCGCAATGTTGGTTTGGAAGTCGCGACGGGAGAATTCGTAACCGGACAAGATTCTGACGATTGGTCTCATCCTGAACGACTAGAATCTCAAGTTAAATACTTGCTCGAGGACCCAGAAGCTGCTGGTGTGATGACCTCGGCGGTTCGCACGGATGAAAAATTAAGTCGGATTATGCCTGGCCTTAGTCCAACACGAAAATGCGAAGTTAGTTTTATGACTCCACTCCATCTTGCACGTGAGGTTGGCGGTTACTTAGATGCACGTAAGGCAGCTGATAGTGAATTTAGGCAGCGCGTAGAATTTTATTCTCAAAGAGATGTAGGCGTAATCCACGACGCGCTCTATATCATTCGTCTAATGCCCAATTCGCTGTCTCGTGGAGATTTCTCTTCAGGTTGGTCTCATCAATCGCGTCGTGCTTTCTGGAACGCAGCCCTGTATTGGCACTCGAATACCCCGGCATCAAGTCTGTCTGTGAGAGACGAACCGAAGGTACCGCTACCGATCCCACATCGTTTCCAAATCACTAAGCCCGCACCAAACGAGCTGGATATCGTCTTTGCTGCTGACTGGCGTATGTCACATGGATGGCAACGAACAGCTGTAGACGAAGTGAAATTCCTTGTTGCCAGAGGTCTTCATGTCGGTATGATGCAGATGGAATCTCCAAACTCGAACGCCCGTACTTCTACGAAGCCGAACTTGCAGATACAACAACTGATCAATAATGGGACAATAGCGCAGGTCACCTCCGACCAAGAAGTTAATATTGCGAACCTAGTCTTCCATGATCCTTCCATCATGCAATTCCCGACTACGCAGGAATCTAACCTTCGGGTTGGAAAGATTATAATGGCTCCGTTTGATCTCCCTTCTGATATCAACGGTGAAGTCATTCGATATTTATATGACGACTGCACGCGAAACACGCAGGAATATTTTTCCGCTGATGTAGAGTGGTCATTCTTAAACAGCATGTCACAGGCGGTAGGCGAGGCTGAAGGTGGTGGAGTCTCGGTACTGCCAAGAGCATGGCCATTGGTGCTCGATCTGGAATCTTGGAGTGGAAAGAATAACTTAGGTATTAACAGTCCTCGGAAAATACCGATTCTAGGACGTAGCTGCCAGAACATTTACTCGCACTGGCCGATGAAAGAAACAATTCAGCAATTGTGGCCAACTGACGATTCTGCTGAAGTCTGGATTTTAGGTGACGCTCGTGGAGCGCTGAGAAACCTCAATGAGAATTATTATGCAGATAACTGGGTTTCATTCCGAGAAGGGGAGATTCATCCGGTGGACTATATGAGGGCGATCGATTTCTTCGTTTACTTCCCGAGCGAAGATTCGGACGAAAATCTTTGTAGAGAAGCATTTGAAGCTGCTGCTGCTGGGAAGGTAGTCATCCTCCCAGAAAAATTCCGTGATGCGCATGGTGACACTGCACTTTATACTAATCCCGAGGGCGTGGCTCAACTGCTTGAACATTACTGGCGAAGCCAAGAATCATATCAAGTGCAGGCCAGAAGTGCTAGAGACACGTTGACTCAAATGTTCGCAGGCGGGAACGATTTAGAAGAACACTTTCGCAGCCTTTTGACTTTGGTGTAGGAAAGGAACCACATTGATTAAAATTTTTTCAAATAAATTTAAATTATTGTTAGTGTTAGCTGCAGTATTGGCTATTGCTGGCATAGTGTTTGAATTAATCGGCATGTCGTCGATAAGTAGGATTACGATCCTCCTGGTAGTCCTAGTAGTTGCAACCATGGGTGGCTTGACGTTTAGTAAACTCATCCAGATCAAGAACGAAACTGACCGGTTGACAACTAAAATATTGAAAATTGATAACCGAACTGGAGAACTCTTGAACTTCTCCGGAAAAAGTCACCGCGAAATACTTCGACGCCTCGAAGGAGTTGACCAAATTGCGAATCGTCAAGTAAAAGAGATAGAAAAGCAATCGCGCGCAACTCGTGAAGAGGCACGTACGAATTTCAAATCTCTTCATACCTCCCAGGCTGAGTATGATCGGGACGTGAAATCCGGGATTTCACAACTGTGTGATTCTGCTAAAAAGATCAGTGGTTATAAAGTTCAATTGAATGACATTGAGACTCGCGTCCGTAAGTTAAGTAATGCGTACCAAGGGGACGCCAAAGATTTCCGTGAGAAAAATTATGAAATTTTGGAATTAATTCGTGCATCGAATGAAGTTGGCATTCAGAATCACGACGTTATTAATCTCTTGGAACGCAGAATCGTAAATAAGCTCCGTGTCAATCCTGAGCTAACTAATGTGCGTGTACGAGTCGAACGAATGGAACGTCGTCTAATTGGGCTGGTGGAACGTCTCCGTACTGAATCAGGTGATTCATTTGACTTGGTCTCTGTTTCAATTCAGACAGAAATCGAGAAAATCAATGGTCTTCTGCTGTCAATACGCGACGAACATGAAGTGTCGCTCACGAACCAATCCACCAACTTAGAAAAATACGTGACGGCTGGAAACGCATCTATTGGCGAGACTCTGCACAAGCATCAGGTTGAGCAGGCTGACAAGTGGTCCATTGCAAGTACTGAGCTACGATCTCTGTCTGATAAAATCGAACTGCAGAAACAGCAGCTTGATTCTAAACAACTGGTTAGTTCGCTAGATACGCGTTCCGAGGATATCGAATCAGATCTCCAACAGCTTAAGGAAACTTTTAATGCTCGTGTTCAGGAGCTAGTTGCTGAATTTGGGCGTCTCGGCGAACAAACTCAGAACGTTAACCTGAGTGAGGAAACGACCGCGAAGCTTGCCGAAGAGTATTCACGAAACAGCCTCCATAATCGACGACAATTGCGCAGGCATATCACTGAAACTGTCCGTGACAGCACGAGACAAATGGAAGCACTCGTTAAGTTGGCACCACGAATGGCTGAAGTTAATCCTTTGGTTCCGCCGACAGGTGGGTATGCGTTAGATGCACAGGCTCTGTTGCACTTAATTGATGTGTTAGAACGTGTGCAGCCAAAGGTGATCGTAGAGTTCGGCGGCGGTACTTCAACAATATGGATGGCGTACATCTGTAAGAAGTTCGGTACGCGCATTATTTCGTTTGATCATCTCGAAGAGTACTTGTCACGAACACGGACTGAAGTCGATCGACATGGATTTAGCGATATGGTCGAGCTTCGTTTAGCACCTTTGGAGAAAATTCAAGTTAAGGGCGAGAACTATTCATGGTACTCGCTCGCTGAATTAGACGACCTCGAAGAAGTTGACCTGCTATTTATAGACGGACCACCAGAATCAACTGGTACCAATGCGCGGCGCCCAGCCATGTATGTTATGACGGCAAGGCTTAATGACGATGCGGTTATCGTTCTAGACGACACACATAGGGAAAGTGAGCAAGATACGGTTCTAAATTGGACTTCGTCATTCCCTAATTATCAGGTGGTGGATGCAAATATCAGCCGGCTGACGGTGTTAGAACGTAGCGGAGAGAAGAACTAGGAAGAGATTTTGGAATGGAATCAAAGAACGCATTATCTGGCCAGATTTCAACTTTCGACGAAAGTTTCTGGGTAAAGGACAATAAATTCGTAAACACACGAAATGACCTTGCCGGTACGGATACAATTCATTACGTAGACTGCACGTATCTTGAATGGCAGGATGTACTTTCGACTGAAAAATCGCCATTTGCCAATACAGGCGGTGAATTTGAACAACAGTTTCGGATAGTCCCAGACGGCAGTCATGCAAAGAGATTGCATTTGGACGCTCTACTCGTTCGTCGTGATTCTAAGAAGCTTCTCGTCGTGTTTCACGGCGCATTGGATCGTGAGAAGTACACCCTGCCGCGTTTTGAGTTCAAAAATAGCGTAAAACGATTTGACGGATCGGTACTATTTATTTCGGATCCATCTTTGCAAACTCACAATGAGTTGGGACTTGCATGGTATGTAGGCGATGAAGTCGATAATGGTCACGAGATGATCACTACTCTTGTACGAGAGTTTGCAAGACACCTCGCAGCAGAAAAGATCGTCCTGACTGGAAGCAGCGGGGGAGGTTATGCCGCTTTGGCAACCTCGTTTTGTATTGAAAGATCTGTAGCTCTTCCGTTTTCCCCACAAACGAGTGTTGAAGGTTACTACCAGGGTCATCGGACTCGACTATTGTCTTCCGCTTTCTCAACATGGTCTGATTTGAAACAGGGATTATTATCAAATGTAACTCGCTTTGACTTGGGTGCGCTCTACGGGTCAAGTGAAGTTCGAAATAAAGTTTGGTTTATCCAAAACACTGGAGACAAATTCCATATACTAAATCATTGCATTCCATTTGCTAAATCACTGGGCCTTGATTTCTCTAAAGGTAATTATCGTAATGACAATATAAAGTTTGATTTGACCCTCTACCGCGACGGACATAAGCCACCATTGCCAGAGACGATGAATTATTACATTTCAAGAGCCTTTGATCTTTAATAAAATTGAAGATTTCGAATTAAGTCGATATTTTAATTAGAATGATTCGTTTTGATAATGAAATTAAACCTAGCATTTCAGACTGTGAGTTCTAAATTTATTTGACAACGAGATATTGTTGATAGTTTTGGGCTTTTCTGGATATTTCAGACGGCGGCGCCCCATGAAATGATGGACTATATCGGAATAAGGAGGCACCGAAAGCGTCATCAATACGACGCAGGTTCAGCCAAGAATACAAAGATGAACTGTGCCGCGAAGTCATCAACTCGTGCAAACCCATCAAATCCGTCGCCATCGAGTACGGCGTGGGTACCGAGCGGCTCGACGCAATTGACTAAGGAAGTACAAGGAGCCCGCACGTCCCGGCCGAGTTCTTTGAGCAGGTCCATGGTCGCGCTGTGCCGTTGATCCTGTTCTTCTCGCAGGTTTGTCGTATGAGACTTCTTTATTGCACACGGGCTTCCTTCGCGTCTTTGCCGATCTCTGCGAGATTTGGTTTGAATACGAAATAGGCGGGATAGCCCGCACCGATGATCACGCCAATGGTAATGATTCCCTGAATGATGACAGCTTCCGTAAGCCATTTCAGGCAATGGCATCTACTAAAAGTTCTGAGTCGTGCTTGGGATAGATTTTTCGCCTAGTCGAGCGAATGTGGGAGTATTGCCTCGATAGACGAACACAGGGGGAAACATTGAACGAGAACAGCACGTTGAATCGCTATTTTGCTCCGGTTTTAGAACACGAAATTGAGGTGATCCCTCGTGATCGTCATCTTCTTTACGCTCGCGGATACGCACTCACAGTTATAAGTACGAAACTTGACCTCGGTTCACATTGGGCAGAGGAACAGATACGTGGTGTTTACCTCCATTGGGACCGTCGTCAGCCAGTCGCGATATCTTCTTCGCCATCCTGTGATGTCATCATCATCGGGCGCGCCCTAAGCGTCCATGAGGCAACGCCAGATTTGGCGGGTTTAGCTGCACACCTACTAGCTGCCAGAGAGAAGTCTCGTACCGAGTACCTACGTGAACTTGACGATGTGGCCGGACGATATGTCGTTATTGATTCCGGTGTCGAAGGTTTGTTTATCCAAACGGATGCAACGGCCATGCGCTCAGCTTTCTACGCATTGCCCGGTGTCGTCGCTTCCCATGCTCGTCTCGCTGCTGACATTCGTGACCACCGGCGGTCGTCCAAATTCCGACTCAATAAGTGGATGGGAACATCGGGCGCTTTCACGTTCCCCGGACATTACACGGAGTGGGAAGACGTGTACCTCCTTACGCCCAACACCGAATTGAATATTCAGTCGGGCGAGATTCGACGTATCGGCCCAGATGCTATAACTGAACCGTTGAGCCCAGCTTGTGCTGCGGAAAAACTGTTGCCTCTGTTGCAGAACCAGCTTCGTGCCCTGGCTGAAAAGTCGCCGTTGCTAGTATCGCTTACTGCAGGCCTCGACAGCCGTGTCACCATGGCGCTATGCAGGCCGCTGATTGACCGTGTTGAGTTCTTCACTTATGCTCGCCCCTATCTTGCTACGGCCCAGTCGTCGCAAGCTGACATGGATGTTGCTAGAGATTTGGTTCATGGTTTTGGTTTGAACCACACGGAGCTGACCATTGAAAGCGCCGATGTAGATCGCGATCTAGCCAACATCTTTGTCCACAATTGCGATCGTGCTCATGGTCGTGTTTTGTCGGCGACGTACCGAAAGAAGCTACCTGCCGACCGTGTGCATGTCCGCTCTAATCTCTATGAGATTGGTCGATCTTTCTACCGCGGCTCAGGTAATAAAGATCTACCTGAGCTTGATGCGCAGCAGATGGCGAACGTTCTAGTTCGGCGGAGTAAAGCAGACGCTCAGCCTGAAGTTGTAGAAGCATTCCAAGAGTGGATGAACATCAGTGAATGGTCTGGTGTTGAGGGGTATGACCCGTATGACCTCTACTACTGGGAACATCGAATGGCTGCGTGGTTGAACTCCGTTATGATCGAAAGCGATGTCGCCCACGATACTTACACTGTTATTAATTCGCGTTCGATATTGCGGTTGTTCTTGAGCGTTACACGGGAAAACCGGGCTAACGCAAGCGTGTTTGATCATCTTGTTAAACTGGCATGGCCAGAAGTTTTTGATTACCCGGTGAACGGCAGGCTCAGGAAGGTTCCTGGGGACTAAGCTGTGAACTGGATCGAGTCCCATTCGGCATTTGATCTTGCGAAGGCGAACATATGCTTCGTTCCACGGTTTGTGATTGAAAACCTCAATAGGTTCATGACCTGATGTTATGTTTTCACGTCTTGTCCAAAATACTTACTAATAAATAGGTTCCCGGTACCATGCACCATGGGTTCCCGATTCATCCGCAAGATCCGCACTGCATCCGGCGCTGTCACCGTGCAAATCGTGGA
Source organism: Glutamicibacter sp. AOP12-B1-11 (assembly GCF_052379245.1). Lineage (NCBI taxonomy): Bacteria > Bacillati > Actinomycetota > Actinomycetes > Micrococcales > Micrococcaceae > Glutamicibacter > Glutamicibacter sp. AOP12-B1-11. The sequence continues at coordinate 7,440 of NZ_JBQSYL010000048.1, forward strand.
CCAAACCGGACGCACCACCACCTCAGCTTGCCAAATATGGCTTGATGGTACCGATAGTCCGGCTAAGCAGTGTAAAATCTCGTTACTTCGTGGACACCGAAACTCATGGCTTCGTGGACACTGAACCTCAATACTTTGTATGTCTTCAGAACAGCGGTACCAAGTCGTCAGAACAGAAGTACCCACTAGCGCGATTTGGCACTTTGTGGACATACGAACTCATGGCTTCGTGGACACCATGTCTCAACAGTTCGTGGACAAAACATGACCGCTTTCTGGCACTGTCGGGAACATGATAAGTGCCCTTCCACCGCGCGTACGATCCATGATCATCAACTTCGACCCCACACAACCAGATGCTCTGAGCATCAGCGAATTCTGCAAGACTCAGAAAATCTCCCGGAGTATTTTCTATCGACTTCGACAAAGGGCAATCAACGAATCGGCTGCAGCACTCCATCCCCAATCCAGAGCACCGAGAGAGCCAGCCAGGAAATACGGTCCAGAAGTGATCAACGAGCTGGTGAAGATCCGCCAGAAACTCAAAAAGGATGGTTGGGACTACGGTCCCAAAACCATTCATTACGAAGCAACTATCAATGAAGATCAATTTCCTGGTGGGAAGATTCCGTCTATTGCTACGATAGGCCGCTTGCTGTCCGGCGTCGGCCACGTGGATCGTAACCCTCGCAAGCGACCGAAATCTTCCTATGTTCCCTTCGCTTGAATATTTGACTCTTTGAGAGCCACCGATATTGCGATTCAGAGCCGCCACGTCGAGATGACGTTATTGTCTTTCAGAGCCCACCCAATATTCCCCTTCAGAGCCACCCTGTATAAACTCCTCCCACCACGCATGTCAACGGCCAATACTTTCTGCCCACCGGCGGCCAGCAAAAATGCCCATGCATGGCCAACTAAAATGCCCACTGGCGGTGAGCTGTCATGGCCACTATTCCTGCCCACCGATCAATTCCAGAAATAGCGCCCACCACCGTCCAAGAAACAGCTAGCTCAACGCACTCACCCCTTGACCCGCCATGGCCTGCGTAAGCCTCACCGATTCACCACTGGTCTGGCAAATATGAGCATGGTGCAACAACCTGTCCACCATGGCAGTAGCCAACGTCTTGGGCATCAACGCGTCAAACCCCGCCGGATGCAGATTCGAAGACAACGCAATGGAACGCTTCTCATACGCGGCATCAACCACCCGATAAAGCGCTTCAGCCGCATCATCAGGCACCGCCAGCAAGCCGATATCATCAATAATGATCAAGTCAGCACGCAGAACCTTCGCGATCGCCTTGTTCACGCTGTCATCAACCCGATGCGAACGAACAATCCCGCCCAGCTGCTCCAACGTGAACCACGCGACCTGCCGACCTTCCTCAACAGCCTGCTGTCCCAGAGCCTCAAGAAAAAACGTCTTGCCCGTGCCCGACGGACCGCAAACCACCAGATTCTCCTTGCGGTGCACCCATTCCAACGTGCGCAACGCCTGCTGCGTCGGCAACGGGACCGTCGAAAGCGACGGATCCCACGACCCGAAGCTTTTCCCCGTAGGGAAGCCTGCGGCTTTGCGTCGGGTAGCGAGCATCGAGCGTGCCCGGCCACTGATTTCTTCCTCCAACAAGGATTTGAGCACCTCCGCCGGGTCCCACCGCTGCGACTTCGCCGTGGCCAGCAGCTCTGGCGCTAAAGCTCTGGCGTGAGGCATCTTCAACTGCCGCATCAGCTGTTCCAACTCTTCAGCCAACGGCGGTGCACCGGCATTCGTGGCAATCATCAGCTAGTTCGCCTCCTTCAATAAGGAGCCGTAGTCAGCCCACGGCGAGGCTCCCTGGCTCAACGACTGCTGTTCGGGAGCTTGACGGCGCAGCTGCCCGGGTGCAGCTGATTCAAGAATGGAAAGCAGATCCCTGTGCCCGAACCTCCCATTCGCCGCAGCCAAACCCAGCGCGCGGTCCACCGGGGCTGATCCTTGGAGTTTGGCCAACGTCACTGCTTCAGCCATCTTCAAATTCACCCGTTCAGCACCGGCGGCAGCGGCGGCCATCAACCACTGATGGGCGCCTTCGCCCAAGGCGAGGAATTCCTTCTCAGCCTGGCTTCGGGCCTTGGGACGCTTCACGCCTGGGACTTTCTCTTCGCGGTCAGGGAAGTGCGACCCGTTCACTTGCATCACTCCCGGGCTTCCTTGAGCATGCCGAGCAACTTCGGTCGGCCCATCTGCACCAAGATGCACGATAATCACTTCGGCGCTCGCACCCATCCCGCGGGTGCGCACCCATACCTGTTCGCCGAGCAACCGGTATGGAACTGAGTACTGGACGTTTTCATAAGAAATCATCGGCGACTTTGCCGGAACCATACGGCTCACTCCGAACGCAATGGTGAAAGGCTGTGCCGGCAGCGTGTGCAACTGCGTATAACCTGACTGCGTGGTTGCAGCTGGTCCTCCTGCCAGTTGGGCATGAAGCAGTCAGCTGGGATGTGAAAAGGTGGCGGTACCGTGTGTGGTCCATGGCTGGGAAGCTGACCAAGAGTGGCCGCCAACCCAGGTTGCTGATCAACCAGAAGGCACCGGAGTGTGGATTGGTCTTGTCACTCCAGGAACAGATCACCGGGTTGCGTCAGCGATGGTCAGGCAGGCCGCTGCGAACCTGAGCTTTCAAACGGTGGTTTTGGTGCTTCGAGTCAAGGGAAGGCATGGTTCCGGTGCGTGGTGGCCGGCGCTGACGTCAGCGAAAGGACGGTCTTTGGCGGACCAGAATTCAGGAAACCCACCGGAAGTCCGGCGTGATACCGATCCGGTGGGCTTGAGAGTCTCCATGAAAAATCTGGGCTAAACAATGGTGTCTACGATCTTATGAGATCGTGTGTCCGCAATGTGCTGAGACAGGACACACAAAGTCATAAGATCGGTTGTCCACGAAGTGCAGAGATTTCACACCACTTAGCCGGACTGCCGGTACCATCAAGCCATATTTTGGCATGTTTCCGGGTTCTCGCCAGATGGGTGGGCGGATTTTCGGTGAGGCGTTGCTACCGTTCACCCCTGACACATACGTGTGGCTCTATAGGACCGGCCCCGAACTACTTTCATAAATGGTCCGAGGTCGGTTACCAATGACTCTTGAGAAACTTTTCTACATATCAGTTCTTAGAACTTCTTGGGTGAACACACGATTCGTTTCTTGTCATTCTCGTCTGATAACCAGAGGAAGCTTGAAAGTAAAGCGTAAAGAGTTCGAATTCGAACTCTCGTGTTTGCTGGCTTTTGAACAAGCATATCGATTTCTTCCATATTGAATATCTTGGAGAGCTCAACGCGATCTCGTTTGCGAATGACTAGTGATACAGCCTCGCGCGCATGTGCGCGACCAGCCACTTGGGAAACGCGAGCGTTGATTTTTTTAGCGTATTCAATATCCTCTTTCGTCACGGTCGGAATAGTTAGCAATCCTGAATTGATCGCAAGTGTAGTGCTTGGCATGGCGTCGTCATTTTTTGGACGTACGTGATTGTATGAAGCTGGTTGCACGTAGTCGTACTTGAGTTCAACTGAATCACCAAACTTTTTGGAGTCGAAAGGTACGTCTAGAAGTGGTTTGCACAGTCTATGCATCAATTCGTAACCAATGAGATTATCTATTCGAGCTTTCAGTCCTAATTTGAATGCAAGCTGAATTCCGGAAGGTGAATAAAGTGGATCAAACCTATTTATGTAACGGTTCCAGTTAGTGGTGATCGTACCGACAAAATAGCGATTTCTAATTTGAAGATATAAGTAGTCAGGTAAATCTTCTTCCTGAACACCCAGGAATCTACCCTTTTCCAACTCAGAATCAATTTTGGAAGCATAGTTATCGATGAACTCACTTGAGAATAGCCCTGTTCCATCAGGTGCGAATAGATAGGAACCCCAAATCTTAGAACCAAAGTGAGCTCCTGATAAGCTGTTGCCATTAAGTTCGCCTATCCTGGTGCCATAAAAGGATCTGAAAGTTTCGCCATAGCCACCGCTGAGTAGGGTGATATCTGCCTCTTTGTGACCAGCACTTGGTCCCACCGGCAAGATTCCACTCGATACGAGCATTGAACTAAGCAACGCCCCGCCATAGTCGGAGATCTGATAATCGCTTGGGGAGCCGTTATTTGCGGTCATTATAGCGCCGACCTTTGCTGCTGCAGACTGAGCTATTTTTGTATCTTCCTGTATAGGATCACCTTTGCAGAAGAAACGGAGCTTATCTACGACACCTTGCGATTTCGCGGCAGCAAGGACTAGGCGACTATCAAAACCGCCGGTGAGATGTGCAATTTTTTGTGACGAAGTGCTGCTGGTCGCAGCTAAGACATTTTCTTGAATCTCGGCAACCGCCAAGTTTAGGAGTTCTTCGTTTGACAGTGACGAATTGAAGAACGTAGTTGCATTTTCGTAATATTCAACTTTAATTCCATTCCGAGATACAATGGCGTATTGTAACATGTCTAACGTTTCGACCTCGGAATAACTACTCTTAGTGAATCCTCCATTGCTAGAAACAGCCAATTCAAGAGCGTAATTCAAGGATTTAGTTAGTGGAAGATTCAACTTGGCAGTCAAATGTTCGATCTCCTGGAGATCACCAGTAATTATTTCAATATCTTCGAACGTGTAGTGAAAGAGGATTGCTTCACCCAAGACATCCGGTAATGCATACAAGGTGTTAGATGAGTTATTTTTCAGGTAGGCGATTCCAGCGCCTCGGAATCCTTGATTGAATTGATGTACTGCTTTTCCTGCATCAAGTGAGGGGATTAGTTGCTCGAAAAGATCGGCAGAAGATTTAATGAATTGGCCATCCATGACACCATTTCCCTGAAAGCCAAGAACGGACCATTCACCGTGAGCGACAATATTTGATTCAGAAAAGAAATAAATATTTTCAGAAAGGTAAAGATCGTCGATCGAGCCTAGCCTATTTTTACTCCAAATTACAGCAGGAAAATTTTTCATCATTACCTCAAGTTTTCGTTTTTAACGCTTATGTATATTTTATTTATTTACACTCTACGGACGATGATTTCTTTGCTTACTAGTCCGTGAAACCTATTCGAGTATTATTTGGAACTTTGAGGAATCGCGTGATGTCGTTCCTCCCCCTCTGCAGATGGACACGTATCAAACCGATTATAGGGGATGGGTTGAACGTCTCCGCTCACGTTAGTTCAAACAACTTATGGTTTTGCGTGTTGGAACAGAGGTGAGTTCGTTCGTTATTGCCGAGTTAGTTATGCGTTCTACACACGCAGTTTACCCAACGGCAGGGGCCTTGCTCGGTACTTAGCGTGGAACACATTTTTGAAATTCTCGGACTAGGCTGATTATTAGCGTACGTGTTGCATAACTTTTGAATCACACCGGGTTTAATTGAGGCAAGGAAAGTAAAGAAATACTCCTCTCTTGCCGATCAAATACACGGACGATCTAAAGTGCCGCGGTATTGATCTGGCGCTCCACGCCCAGTCGAATCCCGACATAGCTAGCGAAGCGATGAGGCGCATAGCCAACGACCTGCTGCTGAGCAGCGGGACTCTGCGCGCTTGGGGCCGCAGATACAAGATGAGTGGTGCCCCGGTTCCGGCACAGTCTGTGGGTCTGGAAGCCGCGAACAAGCGCCCTCCCGCCGAATGCGCAGAATTTTAGCAGGCCAACGAGTTCCTCAAGATGGCCGCGACTTCCTTCGCAGCGGAGCTCGACCGCCCTTCAAAGTAGTTGTCGATTTCATCGACAAGCACAAAGACGCGCTCGGGGTCGAGCCGATCATTCGCACGCTAGAAGGAACCCGCGTGCAGATCACCCTGAGCTCGTATATGCGTTCAAGAATCGCCCTCCTTCGGCCCGCAGCGTGCCTGACTGTTTAGCAGACGTATTTGGTAGCACGAGTGTATCGAAACGGTAGCAGCAGCGCGCGGACCGGACAGCACTCCTAAATCCACGCACTGCCGCTAACAATTACCTCTGCTCGCCGTTCCTTTGCGCTCCCGCATACTTATACCGGCGCATGTTCGGCCCGTCGAGCTGAATCATCACGCTCTTGGAAACCAGCCGGTTCAGAATCGACTCCGCAATCACCGCATCATGCGACGACCTATACCAATCCTCAGGATCGAATTGCGAGGTGATAATCGTTGAACCACGATGCTCCCTCGCTGACAGAATATTGAGTAGTTCACCAGCGATATGACTGCTGATTGGTGTAGTCAAAAAATCATCGAGCAACGAAATCTCGTAGTCATGCAGTTTCTGCAAAAACCGCAGCCGCTCCGGATCAGTCCGGTGAAACACCGACAGATGGTTCGCCAGATCATCTAGCCTGAAGTACCGGGCTGTGAAACCTTGCCGGCACCCAGCATTCAACAACGCCTGAGCCAAGTAGGTCTTCCCAACACTGGACTGGCCAAGAATCACCACGTTCGTAGGGTCCTGGACCCACTGGCACGAAGCCAACCGGCCCACAACTTCGCGGGTCAACGACCGGTCCGGCAAATAATGAATATCCTCAACACAGGCACCAAGGTTGGGGGTTCCTGAGGCTTTGAGCAGCCTCTGCGTTCTTCGTTCGTTACGGGCCTCGTTCTCCTGCTCCAACGCGTACCTGATCTTCTGGGAGAAGGTCCATTCGTCGAATCCGGGATCATTGGCCACGCTGATCGCTGCTTTACCGAAAGCCGTCATCCGCAAGGCAGTGAATAGGTCCATGTCCTGCTCGGTCAGATGCTGCTCATTCATGGTTTTCTCCCTGCCTGGTCGCGGATGCTTCTGGTGCGCTGGTCATTGCGGCGAGTCTGAACGCACTGGCACCAGCCAAATACGCCTTGCCCGTATCCCTCACCCTCGCTGCTGGTTGCCCTTTGCTGTCCTTGTTGGGCGAAGCCGCCGGCCGGGCCATGACGGTGGGCCTGCCCGCGGCTTCAGCACGCAACACCGTGACGCGGTGCTTCACCGCGGTGTAGCTGATGCTGGTGCGTGGGTCACCGCATAAGTCATGGCAAGCGCGTTCCAGCAGGCTCCGGTTCATTCCCTTCCCCAAAGCCAGGATGTTCATGCAAGAACGGAAACCCTGGGCCTCGATCTTCTTCTGATCCAACAACCGCGTCACTGCTTCAGCGGCGCTTGGGCCAACCTTGCTGGCCTGCCGCAGAAAATATGCTCGCGTCCAAAGCAGCGAGGTGTCCTCATAGCCAGCCGGGGCATGCTCAGGATTCGTGACGAACGAATAACGCCGGGTCCCATGGGTATGCTCGGCAATAGTCAGCCCCTGAGTCATCACTGAAACCTGCTCACCGATGATCCTCACGTCGACGCTCTGCCCGGCATACTGGCTGGGAACGGAGTATTTGATGGTATCGACCATCAAATGCCAGTCACGAGAAACTTTGGCTTTCCGCCAGTCAATCTGCTGCCACCGCGTCTGCGGCAGGTCCATCAGTTCATGGCGTTCATCCTGTTCGAACCATTGCTGCCGGGACCGCGGTTCACCACGGAACGGGGTACGCTCATTGATCCATTCCACCCGCGTCGCCACGGCTTCATTCAGGTCATCCAGGGACGCGAATCGCTGATCATTCAAGTAGCGGATGATCCAGTTCGTCACGACCTGCACCCCGGATTCCACGTTGCCCTTGTGCTGCGGCTTGTATGGGTTGGTCGGGACGGCCGCAGTTCGGTAATGTTCCAGGAATACTGAGTAGGATTGATTCACCTCCCTCACGTTCTCATAACGGCTGATCGCGTTGGAGGGTGTCGAGGCGTTGTCTGGGATGATCACTTGGGCAACGCCTTGCGCATATTCAAAAGCCCTACGGTGCGCATCGCACCACGAGCCGAGCTTCTCGTCCAGATATCCGTAGGCGAAAACCAAGCCCGAGTACGGCAGCGTGGCCACGAACACTGAAACTTTCGTGGTGCGGCCAGTGATCGGGTCGACCAGCAGCATTTTCGTGTCGGCCCAGTCCACCTGCATCGTATGCCCCGGCTCGTGGGCGATAGGACTGGTCAGGTTCCTTGTCTGGACTTGCTCCGCGACCAGTTGGCAGAACCTTTCGTATTGGTAATGCCGTTGCGTACCGACGACTTCGGTCCGCAGGTAACGGGCCCAAAGAACCTTCAGCGGGGGCTTCTTCCTGCCGATCCGAGCTCTGATCACTGCCTCGATATCAATCGGCATAAAATTGATGGAGACAGTCTTACGTCCATCAGTGAAGCACTGTTCCAGTACTTCATCGCTCAGATCATTGACCTGCTCAGCAGTCGTGAGCTCTTGCTCATCGATCACTTGACGTGCTTTGGAGATCGTTCTCGGCGAGCAGTTCAGCCGTGATTGCACCTGCCGGTAGGAACGCCCCTGCAACAGCAAGAGCATGATTTTGCGGTAATCAGCCATGTCGGATGATTCCTTTCGACGGCCACGACGTCGGTGTCATGGGTGTCAGGATCATCTTTCCGTCGAAACCAGCAAAGCGCTATCCGATCTCCGCACAGGTGCTACCAAATACGTCTGCTATACAGCCTGACGAGCAGCGACTGCCCGAGAGCCTCTAAGCCTATGAGGAGATTTATTCCTGCTTCGGCGTCGGGAAGATGCGGCATGAAATGAAGAATGTGCATATCGACTAATTCAGACCGATCGCTCGGTGCACCGTTCAGAGACTGATGAAGAAGCTGGGGATTGACGGTGTACGGCGCAAGCGGAAGAAACCGCTGACTCGGAATCATGTCCTATGGATTTGGTGTACCGCCAGTTCACCGCGGAGGCTTCAGCCAAGCGCTGGGTCGCCGATATTACCTATGTGCCCACCCGGACGGGGTGGGTGTGCGTGATGTTCATTTTGGAAGTCATCAAATGTGAAATTGTTGGCTGACAGGGGACGGACCACATGCGGGAGTCGCTGGTCAGGGATGCGTTGATGATCAATCTGGCCAGAAAATATCGGGAAGGTGGGGACTTGACGAAGCTGATTCATTATTCGGACCGCGGAATGCAATTCAGGTTGATCAGGTACTACCAGGCATTGGCCGCGTCCAAGGTCGTTGCATCGGTTGGGTCCCATGGGGATTCTCTGATCACCGGCTAGTCCATTCCGTCCTGCTGAAATTCCCTAGAAACTCTCTGCCTGTTGCGTCGCAAGGGATGAGTCCGATTCTCATGTGTCATGGAAACACCTCAGGAGTTGTGTTTGGAGTAATCGCACGGCTGGTACCGGGAGCAGAATTCTTGGGCTCTCGCGGGCGGAGTTTGATAGGAAAAAATCAAAGATCTTGTCTCAGAAACTTGACCAGCGCACTTGGTGCCAGGTCGGGAAGAACGAAAATCACGACGGCCGAGCTTATCGACCATGTGATTCTTGATATGAGCGGTCCTGGCTTGCTGGTCATGCACCGTGGTGACTTTGAATGCACTCACTCGCTTGGCCTTGAGCCCGTGCTCT
>NZ_JBQSYL010000049.1:0-16642 GCF_052379245.1 Glutamicibacter sp. AOP12-B1-11
GCGAAAGGTCACTTCCCAATGTCCGTTGCTATGACCCCTTATCTGCAATTTGGCGGCGTCGCCCGCGAGGCAATGGAGTACTACCACTCCGTTTTCGGCGGAGAATACTCCGCCATGACATTCAAAGAAGGAATGGATGACGGCAATCCCGCCACCGCCGACCTGATCATGCACTCTTCCTTATTCGTCGATCGCGGACTGCACCTGATGGGTTCCGATGCCCTGCCGGAAATGAATGTGACCGGAAACGGCACCATTGCCCTGAGCAACGATGCCACCGACCCAGCAGACGAAGCGAAGCTCACCGCCTGGTGGGAGAAACTTTCCGAGGGTTCGCGCATCGATGAACCTCTGGCCAAGGCCCCGTGGGGTGACTCGTTCGGAATGCTGACCGACAAGTTCGGGGTGTGTTGGATGTTCAATATCGGCGCCGTAGGAAGCCAAGAGGGCTGACCAGTACAGCTGAGTGCGGGGCATGGATCCATTGGATCCACGCCCCGCACTCGTCAGCATTCGACGTTTAGCGTTGTTCCGGTGCGTCGACCCGTTCGAGAGCCGCTGCGGCGCCGATAACCAGGCCAAGCTTCTGGGCTCGGAGCTGGGTAATCCACGCGATCAGCAAGCCCAGGGCCGCAAGTCCGGCTCCGACCACCGACGGCGCACGGTAGCCCAGGCCCGCGCTGATCACGATCGCGCCGAGCGCAGCGCCGAGGGCATTGGCCACGTTGAGCGCCGAGTGGTTCAGCGACGCGGCCAACGACTGCGCATGTGGGGCCGAATCCATCAGCAGCGTCTGCAGGCTCGGGATCAGCAGCGAACCGACGCTGCCCAGGACGAACACCATGATGAGTGTTGGGATCACCCACGAGGCAACGGCGGCAAACACCAGCATGCTGATAACCATGAGCACACTGGCCAGCTTGATCGCTCCGAACACCGACCAGTCGGCCAGCCGTCCTCCGATCAACGAGCCGACCACCATGCCCACCCCGTAGAGCGCCAGGGCCAGTGGAACCAGCACAATATCCAGCCCGGTTTCGTCGGTGAGGGTTGGAGAAATATAGGAGTAGACCGCGAAGAACCCACCGAAGCCTACGATGCCGGTTGCCATGGCCAACCAGACTTGCAGGCTTTTAAGCGCCGAAAGTTCGCGGCGCATACTTGCTCCCGCTTCGGCCCTGCGCAGCGGGACGAAAATAGTGATCAAGGCAAAGGTGAGCAGCCCCACCGCGGTGACCACAAGGAACATCGAACGCCATCCGACTTCCTGGCCCAGCAAGGTCACCAAGGGGACACCGCCGACGTTTGCCACCGACAGGCCCAGCATTACCCACGCGATGGCTCGCCCACGCATGCTGCCGGGCACCAAATTACCTGCCAGCACACCTGCCAACCCGAAGTAGGCCCCGTGCGGCAGTCCGGAAAGGAACCGGGTGAACAGCATGGTTCCGTAATCCGGAGCGAAGAATGAGGAAAGATTTGCCACGGCAAAGAGCAGGATCAGTAGCTGCACCGCACGCTTTTTCGGGATTTTTGCGGCGACCGCGGTCAACAGCGGCGCACCGACAACCACGCCGATCGCGTAGGTGCTGATCACGAGCCCCATCTGGGAATTCGTGACGTTCAAGTCCTCGGCGCCTTCCTGGAGCAGGCCCATCATGGCGAACTCGGTCACACCGATGCCAAAGCCACCCATGCCTAGGGCAATAATTGCGAAGAGCAGTGTCCTGCCTTCTAAATACCGCGGGGGCGCTAAACGGTTCATTGGGGGCCTCTTACTTTGCTGCGATTCGGGTGTGTTCATGGCACGGCTACGTTGGCGCCCGTATCAATCGTAATGACAATACCTCTCGGGTACCCAACAGAGAACGCGGCGCGGGTATTCCACGCTCAATCCACGGCTGGGCGAGGAACATGTGGCACTGTGGAATTCTCATGTCCCATGCAGCTCATAAACGCCTCACCGCCGGCCGGATGGCCGCCCGGTTATTGATAGTTCTTTTGTCATTGGCACTGACCATAGTGCTAGTTGCCCACCGCAGCTTCCCCGAACGCGGTGGGCTCGGACTGTTTCTGGACAATTTGGCTCCCTGGCTAGGCCTCGGCGTGCCCTTGTTGTTCTGCTGGGCGCTGGCGGCGCGTGGCCGCATCTCTTTTTTGGTGCTCCTGCTTCCGTTGGTGGCTTGGTCGTGGATCTTTGGCGCGGCGTTCCTGCCGGCCAATGCCCCCGAACCGGCCGCCAAATTTATTGTCGCCACGCAGAATGTGCACGAAGACGGGGCGCACAGCTCCGCACAGGGTCTCCTCGCCACGGGCGCAGATCTGATAAGCCTGCAGGAACTGGGTGAAGGACAGGCCCAGGAAGTCGCTGCACTGCTGGAAGAAACCCACCCGCACCAGTACACCGTGGGAACCGTGGGGGTCTACAGCAAGTATCCGATCCTCGACGAAGAGCCGCTGGACCTTGGGTTGGGTTGGTCCCGGGCGGTGAAGCTGCGCGTTCGAACCGACGCCGGGGATGTGACGGTGTACGCGGTCCACGTGGCTTCGGCCCGGCCCCTGGAGCATGCGGAACGCGACCTGATGCTAAGCAATCTTGGACGCACGCTCGCCGCCGATCGGAGCGCGAAAATTATTGCCTTGGGCGATTTTAATGCGACCAATGCCGACCGCCATTTCTCGCCGGTCTCGGAGCAGCTCAACAAGGTGCCGCATGAGGGCTGGGGGTTCGGGATGACCTGGCCGAACCGTCCGATGCCCATGTTGGGCATCGACCACGTGCTGGTTCGCGGCCTCGATACCGGCTCCTCGGACACGTTGGCGGTGGGAGATTCCGACCACCGGGCGGTCATTGCCACCCTCGATCTGGCCTCCGAATAGCGGCCTAGCCCATCCCCGTCTCACGCAGCGTGATGTTGATCCGGCCGCTGCCCAGCGACCAGCCGGCCGGAGCCGTACCCGGATAGATCTTCGTCACCGCATGGAAGGCCCACCGGGCGGGACCCTCGAAGACGAACAAGTCTCCGGAAGCCAGACGCACATCTTGGTAGGGCTTGGTGCGCGTCTCGTTGTTGCCCAAGCGGAAGTTCGCGCTCTCGCCAATGGACAGCGAGACGATCGGTGCGTTGATTTTCTCTTCGGCGTCTTGGTGCATGCCCATGGTCGAGCCCGGCGGGTAGTAATTGATGATCGCCACATCGGGGTTGTAGCCCGCGGCTTTTGCTCCGTCCCCGGTCGTTTCCAGCACCGCGCGCCGTCCCAGTGACGCCAGCCAATCGGGCATCGGTGGCACCGGCTGGCCGTTGAGGTCTTCGGCGGTGCGCGTGTAGGTGTAGTTTCCCCAATGCCAGCCCAGGCATACCGTCTTGACCTTCATCGGGTGTCCATTGACCAGCGTGGAATGCGGCGGGACCGGTCCATTGCCCCAATCCAGGAAGCGTTCGGTCATCCAGTCCTGCTGCTCGCGGGTTAGCCAGCTGGGCAGATGGACCGCGCCCGCGCGCACGGTATGGGGCCGACGCTCGAAGGCGCCGTCATCGAAAAGCGACTGCATGTTTACACTGTGCCGTTCTTGGCCCTTGCCGGCAAGTGCTGAAGGTTGGTCCGGGCCTAGGATAACGCCGCCAGGAAGCGATGCAATACGAGGTTCACCAATTCTGCGGGCACCTCAGCGTCCGGGGCAAGCAATGGATCGCTGACCAGATCTGCGCCGCAGCGCTCGATCAGGGACTGAAAGTAGCCGGGCGCCAACAGGTAACTGGCCACGACCACGCGGTGTTGCGGGCTCGCCGCCCGGGCCGCGGCGACCGCTTCCCCCAGCGACGGGGTCGCCGCGGCCACGAAGGCGGCGGTAACCTGCACCCCCAGCAGGCCGGCCAGCAGGTTGGCAACCTGTTGGCAGTCATGCACGCCCTGGGCCAGCCGTGTCCCCGCACCGGCGAGGATGACAGGTTCGCCGCGCCGCCATCCGGCCTGCACGAGTCGGTGCTCGATAACCAGAGCGAGCGACGGGTGCGGGCCGAGGGCCGGTGCAATGCGAGTATTGGGCCGAAGCGCCGCCGCCTCGGTGAGATCTTGATCCACGTGCACACCCCGCGAAAGCAGCAGCGGCACGAGGACCGCGTGCTGCTCTTCGTCCGGCAGCCCGAGGAGCAGCGTACTTGCCCGGGGCTCTTGGACGTCGACGAATGACTGGTGCACGGCCACTGAGGCCGCCCGGCGGATTTCCTCCACCAAGGAGTTGATCGCCCGTTGGCCTGCCGGATCGCTGGTGCCGTGCGAGACGGCCACCAGGGACTCGGTTCGCGGTTCGGTTGTTGATCCCCCGCTCATGCGGGCTGACCGGGCTCCGGCATTTCGCGGGCAATGAGTAGGCCCATGATTCTTCCCTTCGGTAGTTTCGAGGCTCGTTGTCACGAGCCTGTGGTTGCAGTCTACGAAGCGCCTGTTACGGCCGATCGCACGGTTCTGTTGCGCCCAGGTAAATCTCGTTTCACCGGCATTGGCCACGGCCAGGCTTCATTGCGCGGCGGCGCAAACACGACCCCCGTAGTTCTCGTCGAGTTTATGTATGAATTATTCCTATGGAAACAAATGGGAAATTTCGGGGCAAAGGTTCCTCGATAGTGTTGTCAGCATCGAGCCATCGAGAATCAAGTGGAGCTGACTTCCCATGTCAAACCGTTCAAATGATCAAACGACCCATACTGCCGGCGACTGCTTGCCCGCTCACCGCATCACCGAAGCGGCGAGCGGAAAAAAGGTTTTTGTTGGACAAGCAGGCTTATTCGGCGCCGACCACACGGCTTGCGAACTCGCGGCGGAGTCGATCCGATGAACGGCACAGCGTTCGAGGTCAAGGGTTGCACGCTGCTGCTCGCCGGCGGGCTGAGGGGTGCACGCGGGGCAGCGGAGCATTTCATCGCGCAGGGGGCGCAGGTACTTTCCGCGGATACCCCGGAAGGTGGACTCGTGGCGCTCGAAACCGCGAACCTGCTGGTCATCTGCGATGCCTTGCCCCAGCGCTTCCAGCCGCTGCGCGAAGCGGCCCAGCGGCGGGGACTGCCGGTCTTGACGCGCCAACCGGCCGCCGGCTCCGGCCTAATCACCCTGGTCGGTGGTGGCCCCGGCGCACTTGATCTGCTGACCGTGCGAGCGGTCAGCGCCTTAGCCGACGCCGACATGGTCTTCGTTGACCGGTTGGGCCCCGGCGATCTCGTGCGGAAGCTCGCCCCGCAGGCGGTGATCGTGGATGTTGGCAAGCAGCCCGGGCACCACAAGGTCAGCCAATCCCAGATCGAAGAGCAGATGCTGACCGCCGCCAAGGCCGGTTCAAATGTGGTTCGGCTCAAAGGCGGAGACCCATTCGTATTTGGCCGCGGATTCGAAGAGATGGCCGCGGCCTCCAAGGCAGGCATCGCCATCAGCGTGGTGCCCGGACTCAGTTCCTGCATCACGGTTCCCGCGGCCGCCGGCATTCCGGTCACGGCACGCGGTGTGAACCGGGTATTCTCGGTCATTTCGGGCCACGACCCGCTGGAAAGCCAGCAACTGGAGCAGCTCACCGGGCTGGGCGGCACCATCATCATCCTGATGGGCATGGGAACCCTGGAAAGCACCGCTTCCGGCCTGCTGCGCCAGGGCATGGCAGCCACCATGCCCTGTGCAATCGTCGAATCCGGGACCACCGGCGACCAACGCACCACCTTTGCAACGCTGGCGACCCTGACGGCGACCTCCCGGGCGCGCGGTTGCGCGAATCCGGCGGTGATCGTCATCGGCGAGGTGACGGCCTTGCCGCAGCGGCTGCTGGCCGAGGAAATGGCAAATTTTGGGGCCATCGCATGAGCGCGCTGGCTCTGCCATTGTCTGGTTTCAGGATCGCGGTGACCAGCGACCGGCGTTCGGCCGAACTCATCGAAGCGCTGGAGCGCCGCGGCGCCGAGGTCACGCACGCACCGTTGCTGAAGCTCGCACCGCTGGACGACGAGGCGCTGCTCGTGGAGCAGACCAGGAAGCTGATCGAGTTGCGCCCGGAAGCGGTCATCATTTCCACCGCCTATGGGCTGCGGCGCTGGTTCGATTCGGCCGAGGCCGCTGGTCTCGGCCACCAGTTGTGCCAGTCCATGAAGGCGGCGAAGCTCTACGTTCGCGGTGCGAAGGCCCACGGTGCGGTGCGCGCCCTGGGATTCCACGCCGCCGGTGTCGCCCAGGACGGCACCACCGCCGGGCTGCTTCCGCTGCTGGGGCCTTCGATCGCGGGGCAAACCGTGGCGGTGCAGTTGCATGCGGACAGCGACCATGGGCTCGCCCAGTCGCTGCGGGATCTGGGCGCGTCGCGGGTTTTGAAGGTCGAGCCGTACCGCTGGCTGGACACCAGCTCTGACCAGCACCTTTCGCTTCTGGTCGAAGGAATCTGCGCCGCGCATTTCGACGCGATCACCTTCACCAGCGCGCCGAGCGTGCATGCGCTGTTCGCCGCGGCCCGCACGCGCAATCGCTACCAGGCGCTGATTCGCTCGCTGAACGAACGAGTTGCGGTGGCAACGGTGGGCCCGGTGACGGCGGCCCCGCTGCAGTCCTCCGGTGTGCACGGCGCGTTGGTTCCCGAACGCCACCGCATGGGCGCGATGATTCTGCAACTGGTCGAGCATCTGGGCGCGCTGGGCACGCTCAGCGCGCCGACGGTCTTCGGGGAATGCGAACTTCGGGGACGCACATTGAGCCTGAACGATGAGCGCTGCGAGCTCACCCCGGCACAGACCGAGATCCTGCGCTGCCTGCTGGAGGCCGGAGGGTCGGTCGTCTCGCGCGACGAGCTCGGCGCTGTGCTGCCCACGGTGTCTTCGAAGCACGCGCTGGACATGACGCTCAGCCGGCTGCGGCGCACGCTCCCGCACCCGGACCTGATCACCACCGTTATCAAGCGCGGCTACCGGCTGAATGTCGAGGCCGCGCGCTATTGAGTCCGCCGGCCTGCTGAATCCCGGAAACGTTCAGGATTCAGCGGGCCGGGACTTCCTGCCCCGCCGGTTCAGGGCCACGGTGCCGAAGGCGACTCACGACGGCGGTGGTTCCTGGTTGCCCAGCGCGAATTAGCTCACCGATTTCCCACGGTCCTGCATTGCATTTGTGAGGTTCCGCGCAATAAGCGCCGAACCCACGCCCCGGAAATGGCTATTTAAGTGAATTTCCGTAGTATCGAGTCATGGCACAGATACAGGTGGTTGGCGAAGCTCTAGCCGATATCGTTGATGACGTGGCTCATCCAGGTGGCTCCCCGATGAATGTCGCGGTGGGTCTAGGACGCTTGGGCCATCAGGTCACATTGCATACAGAGCTAGGCGAAGATGCGTACGGCAAGTTGATCGCCGCGCACCTCGAAGATTCCGGTGTAGCGCTCGCGGCCGGCAGCGTCGCGCAGCGGCCCACGAACACCGCCACAGTTTCCGTCGACGGAGTTGGCGACGCGAGCTATGAATTCGATTTGTCCTGGGAACTTCCAGGCGGCGTTCCAAGTTCCGAGGCGCAACTCCTGCATTCAGGTTCTATCGCCGGATGGCTGGCACCGGGATGCGAGAAAGTATTGGAAGCATTCCAAGGCTCTCCGGCAACGCAATTGCGCAGCTATGACCCAAATCTGCGCCCGCAGCTGATTCCCAAGCGCGCCGCTGCGCTGAAGCAGGTAGAAAAACTGATGAGCCTGTCCCATGTGGTCAAGCTCAGCGATGACGATGCCTTGTGGCTCTACCCCGGTTGGGACTGCCAGCGAATCTTGGATCATATTCTGGAACGCGGCGCCAAGCTTGCCATCATGACCTTCGGGGCTCGCGGCGCCACCGCCCGCACGAAGAACACCGAGGTACTGGTCCATTCCCGTGCGGTGAAGGTCGTGGACTCAATCGGCGCAGGCGACGCTTTCATGTCTGGCTTGCTTCATGGGCTGCTCAATAGCTCGTTGGCGCAGGCGCTCACCACGAAGGGTGGAGCTCTGGACCAGAAAGAATTGGAGTCTGCGCTGACTCAGGCGACTCGTTGTTCGGAGCTGACAGTACTGGTTTCCGGGGCCAACCCGCCAAGGCTTGAACAGCTCAACGAGTCTTTTCAAGACCAAATTTCCTAGGGAAGAAAACGCTTCTTTGCTCAGAGACTTGCTAGAGTTCCCTAGCAGATAAGCGTTTTCGACTAAGGGGTCACTCATGGGCAGCAAGGTTCCGGCAGCGGAAAATACGCTCCGTGTCTTGCGATTACTCGCAAGCCGGAAGTCGCCGACCCCGGCGGCAATGATCGCCAAGCTGCTGGAGCTGCCCAGATCCAGTGTGTACCAGCTGCTGAATGTGATGCTCGAACAAGGTTTTATCGCCCATTACCCCGAGGAGAAGGCCTACGGTTTGGGGGTATCGTCCTTCGAGCTCTCCAGTGCCTACACCAGACAGGAACCTCTGGCTAGGTTCGGAGCACCGCTGATTGCGCAACTCGTGGACAAGGTAGGCGAAAGCGCCCACCTGGCAGTGCTCCACGGGCCTGATGTGCTCTATATCGTAGAGGAACGCGCCAAGGGTCGCCCCTCGCTGGTCACCGACGTCGGTGTGCGCCTGCCTTCGCATTTGACCGCCTCGGGCCGCGCGATTCTGGCTGCCCTGCCGAAGTCGCAGGTTCGTGCGCTGTACCCGGGCACATCAAGTTTCAGCAACCGCGCGCAAGATAGCGGGATCAATTCCTATCAGCAGCTACGCCGCGAGCTGGACCAGACAACAAAACGCGGGTTCGCCGTAGAACGCGGGGATGTCACGGCGGACTTCCATTCCCTTGCCGTGGAAATACAGGATGCGAATGGTTGGCCGGTAGCCGCGGTTGCGGTGACGTTCCTCGGTGATCGGGTCCCCGAGGAACGTTGGGATCCGTTGCTCGAACAGATTAGGCAAACCGCCGGGCAGCTGACCAGCCGGGTGCATGGGCGACGCCTCGCTCCGGTACGCCCAGTCTGAAATTCCGGACACCACCCTCTGCTAGGGCGTACCCTCCTAGCCCACTTTGGCCAATGATGGAAGGTAGAAAGTTACTTCCGCTGCTGCCAAAGGAGCCCATCATGAATCATGAACCACGAGTCGTCCGCGCCCCGCGCGGTACCCAGCTAAACGCCAAGTCTTGGGCAACCGAAGCCCCGCTGCGCATGCTGATGAATAACCTCGACCCAGAAGTTGCCGAGCGCCCCGAAGACCTCGTCGTCTATGGGGGAACCGGCAAGGCAGCACGCTCGTGGGAAGCATTCGATGCAATTGTCGAGACGCTAAAGGACCTCGAAGAAAACGAGACCTTGCTGGTCCAGTCGGGCAAGCCCGTCGGCGTCTTCCGCACCAACAAGTGGGCACCTAGAGTGCTCATCGCCAACTCGAATCTGGTGGGCGACTGGGCGAATTGGGAGCACTTCCGCAAGCTAGAGGCCGAAGGCCTGATGATGTATGGCCAGATGACCGCCGGCTCGTGGATCTACATCGGCACCCAAGGCATTTTGCAGGGAACCTATGAAACTTTTGCTGCAATCGGCGCGAAACGATTCAACGGTACGCTGGCCAACACGCTGACCCTCACCGGCGGTTGCGGCGGTATGGGTGGTGCCCAGCCATTGGCGGTGACCCTGAACGATGGGGCCTGCCTGATTGTGGATGTGGACGAGTCGCGTCTGCGCCGACGCGTTTCGAAGCGTTACCTGGATGAGGTGGAGCTGGATCTCGATAAGGCTCTAGCCAAGGTAGCAGCGGCTAAGGCCGAAGGCCGTGGGCACTCGGTAGGTTTCGTCGGCAACGCGGCGGAAGTTTTCCCGGAGCTATTGCGCCGCCAGAAGGCAGGCGAGATCTCGATTGACGTCGTCACCGATCAGACGAGTGCCCACGACCCGCTGAGCTATCTGCCGGTGGAATACACGCTGGACCAGTGGGCCCCCGCTGCGGCCGCAGACGCCGCCGATTTCACCTTCAAGGCCCAAGCATCGATGGCCAAGCAGGTACAGGCGATGGTCGAGTTCCAGGACCTCGGCGTCGAGGTCTTCGACTACGGCAACTCAATCCGCGATGAAGCACGCAAGGGCGGGTACGAGCGTGCTTTCGAATTCCCTGGCTTCGTTCCGGCTTACATCCGTCCGTTGTTCTGCGAGGGTCTAGGCCCATTCCGTTGGGTTGCGCTCTCCGGCGATCCAGAGGATATTCGCGTAACTGACCAAGCGCTCAAGGAACTGTTTCCAGAAAACGATCACCTGCACCGTTGGCTGGATGCCGCGGCGGACCGTGTCGAATTCGAAGGCCTGCCTGCACGCATCTGCTGGTTGGGCTACGGGGAACGCCACAAGGCGGGCCTGCTATTCAACCAGCTGGTCGCCGAAGGGAAAGTCTCTGCGCCAATCGTCATTGGACGCGATCATCTGGACTCGGGTTCGGTGGCTTCCCCATACCGGGAGACCGAAGCCATGGCCGACGGCACGGATGCCGTCGCCGATTGGCCGCTGCTCAATGCCCTGACCGCGACGAGCTCCGGTGCTTCGTGGGTTTCGATTCATCACGGCGGTGGCGTGGGCATGGGACGCTCGATCCACGCTGGTCAGGTGTCCCTAGCCGACGGCACGGAAATGGCCGCCGCAAAGCTAGAGGCCCTACTAACCAACGACCCTGGGATGGGGGTCATCCGCCATGTTGATGCTGGCTATGACCGCGCAATTGAGGTTGCCGCCGAACGCGGCGTACGCATACCGATGAACCAGAAATAGCAATATATAGTTTGTTTTCGAGAGCCACGGGGATCTTCAGCGCTAATGTTGAAAGTTCTCGTGGCTCTCTATTGTTCATGGGAAATTTGCCGTTCCGTTAGGCAATTCGAAACAAAGGTGAGCGTTACCTGACCGTTACATAGCATTTCACGGTTAGAACTTGCACATACCTTGGGCACTGCGAATGTGGGGCCATAGCGTGGGACTCGTCAGGAACCACGATCAAGGAGGACTCCATGTCCGAGCACGATTCAAGTGAGCAGTTCGGGAACTTCGACAACAACAATGCTGAGGGCACCAGCCACTCCGACTCTCAAAGCGGCTATGAGAATAGCAGTGGCAACGACGAAAGCCAGACCTATTCCGAGAACAGTGCTAACGAAGGCAATGATTTCGGTAACGACGGTGGACAGTCATCCTACGGCGGCGGTAGCGGCCAAGAGTCCGGCCAGGAATCCTACGGCAGCAACAGCAACCAAGAATCCGGCCAGGAATCCTACGGCAGCAACAGCAACCAAGAATCCGGCCAGGAATCCTACAGCGGCGGCGCCAACGAAGAAAATGAGTTCGGTTCAACAGAATCAGTCAACCGTGGCAATGATTTCGACAGCGAAGATGGTGAACACAACCAATTCGGAAACTAGAATCGCAATGATCTGCGACTAGTTTGAACGCTCATCGGCTGGTGAAGCCTCAAGGGGCAACGCCCAGTAGTAGGAATAGAAGCAACCGATACTTCCACTACGGCGTGGCAAGGCACGCAGATTGCCTGCCTGCGGTTTAACGAAGCCACTGTGCCACTTCGATTTGAAGTGGCACAGTGGCTTCGTTTTTCTAAGCTGTGCGCTTGTGTTCCGGCTCTGGGCAGAAAACACCGGCTCCTAGGCTAAGAGCCTGCGCTGGTACCGCCGTTAAGATGGTCTAGGCTGCTGGGCCCGGCAATCAACCGGAAAACACCCCAACACATGAGCATCGCGCCCCATGCGACAACGATCCACATGGGATTCATGCTGGGAATGAGTCCCATGGGAACCCAAAATATGATGGCTAAGAACATGGCTGCAAGCAGGGCACCGCCCGCGGCTAGTCCCAAACCCAAATGTTTACTGTGCGGTCTGGACGCTCCGTGAATTGTCGACATGGCGTCTCTCCTGTTCTTACCGGTATTCCCGGCATAGAATCGGCTATCTTCCATTGGGTTGGCGGTGCAGCAAGAATGGCTCCGCCTGCGAAGCGAAAAGGCCTCGACGTGAATATCGTTAATTCACGATGAGACTCGCGAATTACGTCGATGACCTAGTCACCGTCGTTGTTTTGAACTCCCATATTTTGGTCCCTTCCGGGTGAGTTTTCGACCATTAAATGGTCAAGCAGCCATGCCATCCGAACACGGCCACTACTTACTACGATACTCCCGAAAAGACGTTCCAACGAGGGTTCACACAGATCCATCAGCTACCGGAGCTGAATTAACCGGCGTCGAATCTATCGTCGTTGGCGTCTTTCTCTAGCTCCTCGACCGACGGGTGGTGAATCGGACCTCGACGGGCAACATACTGCTCCTTGAGTTCCTCTCCTTCAATCGGCTCGGACTGGTCTTCGATGATGCCGTCGTTACTCATGACGCGACGTCCTTAGTTCACTAGGAGTTTCGAAGGGCCTGGATCAAATCGGCCTTTCGTTTGTCGGAGTAGTCCGTCAGACCGATCTCTTTCGACCGGCGTTTGAGCTCTTCGACCGTCCAGTCCTCGTAATTGCCAGACTCGCCTCCGCGTTCCCCGACGGTCGATCGGCCGTCCCGGGCGGCGGCATTGGCAATGCGCGCAGACTTTTGCTTGGAGTTCCCTTCTTCCCGCAATTTCTCGTAGAGTTCTTCGTCCTTAATTGGGTTTGAACCGTTGTCCATAGCCATAGATGAATCGCCTCTCAATTGACGTGTAGACGTTGCGAGAACACCCCGTCTATCTTCAACGGTAGGCTCTTCGCGCTGCAGATTCTAGGGGTATTTCGAGTTTCCGATCGGCACCCGAAAACCGCGAGGGAGCCGACGCAACAATTGCCTCGGCTCCCCCTAAATCAGTGATGCTATGGTGTGCGATTTTCGGCGCTAATGAACCACGCCTGTTGTTCAAGGCCAGCAATGTACCCGTGCAGGATGTCAGCGCTGGTCGGGTCTTCCTCATCGACTGCGTCATGTACGTCTCGGATGACTCCGACGGTGTTCTGCAGGGCTTTGACCACCATATCCACGGCCTTGGTCGTCAGAATCTCTCCGTTGTTTGGTTGCTCGAGTTCGCTGTATTTACCTATGGTGCCGGCCAGGCCATCCGGAGTGATGTGCATAGCGCGCATACGCTCTGCAATTTCATCCGAGCCGCGGCGAGCGATATCCACGATCTCATCGAGGTTCTGGTGCAGGTCGCGGAAGTTCGGGCCGATAACATTCCAATGGATCTGCTTGCCAACAAGCTGCAAGTCCAGCAGTTGCACCAACACGGACTGCAAGGCATCTCCGAGGGCAGCGGTGGCAACGAAACCACCTTCAGCGTTCTCCTTCGAGGTTTTGCTTGCCGGTGTGTTCTTGGTTTTTGTCATAGATCCTTCTCCTTTTACAGTGAAGTTACCGTGCATCTGACTCAGCCATCGGGGCCGAGCCCTCATTACGGACGCTACCCGCAACGCGTCAATGAAGCCAGCTCAGACCAATTACTCACACGTCCCTCTGACTAATTTCACAGTTGTCAGTGCCAGCTTCGAAGAGCTGCATGTACGGCGATGGGCTAAACGTTTGGGCAGGAATCTCAGCTGAGATTCCTGCCCATACGAAGAATCAAGACTTCTTCGCTGCCACCTCGGCCAATGCTTCACGGGTAAAGACCTGGTACCCGTAGTCACGGTGGTATCCGTGGATTTCTCGGGTATCGAGCACATCCATGTAATCGAGGATCTCCGTCGACACGACCTGCCCCGGAACTAATACCGGGAATCCTGGAGGATATGGAGTAACGAACGCCGCCGAGACTACCTGTTCGCCACTTTGAATTTTTTGACGAATCTCTGGT
Organism: Glutamicibacter sp. AOP12-B1-11; assembly: GCF_052379245.1. NCBI lineage: Bacteria > Bacillati > Actinomycetota > Actinomycetes > Micrococcales > Micrococcaceae > Glutamicibacter > Glutamicibacter sp. AOP12-B1-11. The sequence continues at coordinate 13,822 of NZ_JBQSYL010000049.1, forward strand.
GAGAAAATGAAGTGCGTAGCCGGATCCTTATAGGTCAGATAGTAGGCCGAACGCATATCGCCGCTGCCACCGCCGCCGCTGAACTCCTCGGCGAAATAGCTGAAATCTGGCATTGGGATCTGCGTCGGCGGAACCTTTTTCCCGTCCGCTAGCGCCCGGCCATCCAATCGGCGTTTATGCTCCAGCTCTTCGGCGATCTTGACCAGCACCTCAATCAGGTGGGCCACCGCCGAACGGTTAGTGCCGATGTTGGTCATCAACAGGACCGAGGTGCGGCTGGTCTTGTTGACCTGAATTGCATGACCGTCCATCAGATAGGTGTGCTTGAAGGTGTCTCCATCCACTCCTGTGCGGCTGATGTCCAGGGTCAATCTTGATGGGTCAACGACGAATTCATCTTCAGACCAAGACCTGTCCCAAACTTCCAACCCGTCACGAACTGGGTTGCCGGTGTCGCTGCAACGGTATTGGTGCGGGATCAGGTCCCTCGTATCGAGTACCTGGAAGTACTTGCTGAGCAGCTTATTGCGTGACATCGCCCGGACGATCGATTGAGCCAAGTCAACCTGGCGCTGCACCAACGCATAGCCCTCCAACTCAGCCTGGCGCCGCCCGATATCAAGCGAGGCGAGGATCTGATAGTTCGGCGAGGTCGAGGTGTGCGTCATATAGGCCTCGCGGAACGTATTGCGGTTACGTTCTGCGAAATCTTGATCGTGAATGTGAATCATTGACCCTTGGCGCAGTGAGGTCAGCGTCTTATGCGTGGACTGTGTCGAATACACGCGCAGGCGGGTCTTGGCAGGATCGGCGAGCAGTCGCGTCTTCAGCCAGGCATCATCGTTTGCCGGGTCATCCAGCGTTCCTGGTTCGGGCAGTTCGGTACGCTGCGCGGCAAAACGCTCACGATATTCAGATGTCTCAAACGCCGTTTGCATGCGTTGGGCCGCAGACATACCGGTGCGTTGACGGTAGACAGGATGGAATCCGGCGAAAGCGAACCACGCTTCATCCCATAGGAAGACCAGATCTGGCTTGATGGCCAAACACTCTTCCATCACGCGACGCGGATCGTAAATAATCCCGTCGAAGGTGCAGTTGGTCAATGTGAGCATTTTGACCTTGTGCAGCAGGCCTTCGCGGCGCAACTGCAACAGCCGTCCCTTGATTTCTTCCAGCGATACGGCACCATACATGGAGTGCTCGTTCAGCGGGTAGGCCTCCAGGTAGCTGACGCTTGCACCGGCGAGCACCAGGGAGTAATGGTGTGATTTATGGCAGTTGCGGTCAACTAGCACGATGTCACCGGGCGCAAGGATCGACTGGTGAACGATCTTGTTCGCGGTGGAAGTGCCGTTGGTGACGAAGTAGGTGCGGTGGCTGTTGAAGGCGCGGGCCGCCAGCTCGTGGGCTTCCTTGATGGAGCTCTGCGGATCCAAGAGGGAATCCAATCCTCCGGAAGTGGCAGAGGTTTCGGCCAACAGCAGGTTCTTCCCGTAGAAGTCCACCAAGTCTCGTGCCCATGGCGAGTTCTGCACCGACCCGCCGCGAGAAATCGGCATCGCGTGGAATACCCCGCCGGGGCGTTTGGCGTACTTTTGTAGCGCGTGGAAGAACGGAGTGTTGTAGCGTTCGAGCACCTCGGCGATGATCGACAGATGCAGATCCATGCCGTCGTTGCGTGAGAAGATGCGCTTGAAGCGACCGGTAATCTCGTGCGCGATAGATTCAAGTGCAACGCCGGCGATCAGGTAGACCGGGATCTCTGGGCGGAGCAGATCGATGATCTCTTCCAAATCCAAGATCCGGTCGATTTGCCTTGCCGTGGAAAAGTGTCCGGCTGTATGCCGTGACACGTACTTTCCTAGGGTGGAGCTCAGCCGGCGCCGAGTGTCCAATTCGAAGCGGGCGGTGAGTACAACCGCCTGAATGGTCGGGTTGATGACAATCGCGGCCAGCGCGTCCTCGACGCTGGGCACGACAACGAAGCTGTAGTTGAATGAATCGGTTCGCTGACGCTGTTCGAGCATCTCGATCTTGAATCGCTCAATCTCATCGGATGGACCATTGTCCACCAACAGAATTTCGACCTTGGGGACGAACTTCCGATGGATTGCTCGTGGTTCACCACCGCCCAGCTCGTTGCTTTGGGCAGCAGCCTCGGCTTCCTCCGCGTCGCTGTCGTTGCTTTCGCCGTCGATGTATTGGGTCTGCGTCCGGAAGGACTGATTCGCCAGATATACCTTGCTCAGCGCATCACGGAAGTGGCCTTCGTGCATCAACGTTTCAACTTCGTTGAAGTAGTCTAAGCCCGGCGTGGCCCAGTAGGGTTCAATGGCAGAAAGGAGGCTCAGTAGTTGCGTAGCCTCGTGCTCATGCTGCTCGCCGGAGACCTTGTCGTCGATACCGCGAATGATCTCGCCAAGTACATATCCCAGGTGCTCCCATGCATCCTTGCGCTTTCGCCAAGCGCTTTCTGGTGTTGCTGTTACTTGATTCTTCATTGTGGTCAACCTTGCGCTCACGGTTGCCGGTCCTTCGCTCGTTCTTCGTTGCATCGTTAACCGGTTTGTTAACAAAGCCATGTCACGTCTTTGTGCTTTGGTCTCCAGAGCTTACGTCAACTTCAACATAGTTTTGGTATTCATGAAGTCAATTCGCGAAATTCTCGTAACTATCACTCACGCTTTCTGCCACAGAATGAAATATGCGAAATTAGGGAATTGATTTGCGACAACGAGGTGAACATTTTTGAAATTTATAAATCTAGAATCCGCTTCGCCGCTATGTCCGAGATACCAGACAGATGAGCACCAGAGTA
>NZ_JBQSYL010000050.1:0-14744 GCF_052379245.1 Glutamicibacter sp. AOP12-B1-11
ATGCGGCTGCACGTTCGCGAATTCCGCACCGAACAGAGCCTTCAAGCGCTCAATCGCCAACGTCTCGATAACGTCAACCTCTTCGCAACCACCGTAGTAACGGCGGCCCGGGTAACCTTCGGCGTACTTGTTGGTCAGCACCGAACCCTGCGCCTGCATCACAGCCTGCGCGGTATGGTTCTCCGAAGCGATCATCTCCAGACCACGCTGCTGACGAGCGAGCTCGGCATCGATCCGCTGCGCAATCTCCGGGTCCAGGGTTCCGAGGTCCTCGGTCAGCGAATCCGCTGCGAGGGAGGTAGTTAGAGTCATTGCCCATTCCTAAATGTATGAATTGCCGACAACTGATATATCAATCTGTAATTCACTGTATGATGGGAGTCACACCCCGGTCAATGGGTTAGCTGGAATTTCTTTGACGCATAGCATTTCGGCACAACGGCGCCGGGAAATCGGAGGACACGATGACCATGACAGCTCAGCTGATTAGCGGAGGAGAGTCCATGGCCGAACGCGCTTATCTGGTGCTGCGCGATCGGCTCATCATGATGGACATCGCCCCGGGCGACCCCATCAACGAAGCCCGGCTGGTCGAAGAGCTAGGCATTGGGCGCACGCCACTGCGCGAGGCACTCAAGCGCCTCGAAGTCGACCACCTCGTGCAGTCCTACTCGCGCCGCGGAACCTTCGCCACACGCGTTGACATCACCGAACTGGCCGATATCACCGAAGTGCGCCAGGCGCTGGAGCCGTTGGCGGCGGGAAAAGCCGCCGCCCTGCACGGCGGGATCGTCCGCGCCCAAATGGAGGACACCGTCAGAGCGGTCGGCGCACTGAACTCGACCAATGCCCGCCGCGAGCTGATGGAGAACGATCTGGAGGTTCACCGGCTGATCTATCGCGCGGCCGGCAATCACCACCTCGAAGAAACCCTCATTCGACTGGACAACCTGGCCACACGCATCTGGTGCATGACCCTTGACCGATTGCCCACGGTGGATGAGCACATTTCAGAACACGCCAATTTGCTCCAGGCCATTCTGGACGGCGACGTTCATGCGGCCGAAGAACTGGCGTTGGAACACATCGTGCACTTTGAGTCGTCGGTGCGCGCGGTCCTGTAGCTCCCCCGATCCACCCCCATGCGTCGCCGAACGCTCACCCCTACGCGCGACCTCCAGCGGAATTTCCAACGCAGCCAACTTTCCCATTTCGCCGCATTCGCCCATGTTTGCCGACGGCTACCTACCTATCCAGGAGGCCAATCGGCAGCTTCCTCGCGCCCTGGCACCTAGAGACGCTCCTCGCCCGCGGCACCTCCGGGCTAGCAATCACCACGGATTCAACGTGCATCCGGTGCGCCAGATTATTTCTCACCAGGGCTTGACTGTGACCTGAGCCACTGAAATGATGCAGTGCAACAGCGTTGCGCTTACTGCAACCATACTCCGAACCAAAACAAATCCCATCCGCGGCGCTTCGGCACCCCCTTGGGGCCAGGAGATTTCCATGCACTCAGTATTCATCGAAGAGCTTGATGCCCAAACCTACGCGGAGCACTTAGCCCGCCCCGGATCCACCATTGTCATTCCAGCCGGAGCCACCGAACAGCACGGACCCCACATGCCGCTGGGCGTCGATGCACTGCTCTCACGCACCATCGCCGGCGCCGTGGCAGAAAAAACCGGAGCATTGGTCGCTCCGGCACTTTGCTACGGCTACAAATCACAGCCGCGCTCCGGCGGCGGCAACCACCGCGTGGGAACCGTCAGCCTCGGCGGCTGCACGCTCAGCCAGATGGTTGAAGATGTTGTCGGTTCGTTCATAGCCCAGGGGTTCGACAATGTTGTCGTGCTCAATGGGCATTTTGAGAACTACCAATTCATCTACGAGGGTTTGGACAATGCGGTGGCCAGGACCCGCAACGGCGGATCCGCCGCCCGAGCTATGCTGCTTTCCTACTGGGACTTCGTCGACGAAGAGACCCTGTCCAAGGTCTTTCCAGACGGTTTTCTCGGCTGGGACATAGAACATGGAGGCATCCTCGAAACGTCGCTAATGCTGCTGCTGCACCCCGAACTGGTCAGCATGGATCGCGTTGTCGACCATCCACCGGCGAAGCTCACCCCTTACGACATTTTTCCCGAAGACCCCTCCCGGACGCCGGACAGCGGCTGCCTCTCTTCGGCTAAGGGAGCAACCGCCGAGCGCGGGCGGCTGCTTTTCGAAACCGTCACGAGACAGGTGGCCGACGCCCTCGAGAACGAATTGCTGCTCGGCGGCATAAGCCTGGAGACGAAATAGTATGTCGGTGGATCATTCAACGTCCCAGGGCCGGAAAAAATCAGGCAAAGCCATGCGCCGAGGAGAGGAGGAGAGCGAACAGGTAGAGGTTCCGCGATTCATGGGCCGGCATATTCCACCCATAGATCGATTGCTGATCCGTGTAATCCCACCGGTGCTGATCCTTGCGGTGATCATCTGGGTGCTCGGCAACCCAGTGTCCGCCTCCGCAGCGATTTCCGAAATGCGTACCTTCGTGACCGGAAAATTCACCTGGCTGTTCATCTTGTACTCCGTGTTCACCGTGGTGGTTTGCATCTGGCTGTCGATGAGCCGCGTGGGCAAGATCCGCCTTGGCGGGCCGCTAGCGAAACCGCAGCACAGCAAGTTCGCCTGGTACTCGATGCTCTTCGCCTGCGGGCAGGGTATCGGGCTGATCTTCTGGTCGGTTGCCGAACCGATCATGCTGCGCGAGGAGAATCCGGTCATCCCCTCCGGTCCGAATGGCGCCCAGGAGGGAGCCATCGTCTGGACCTACTTCCACTGGGGCCTGACGGCCTGGGCGATGTATTGCGCCGTTGCAGTGTGTTTGGCTTACTCGCATCACAACCTCGGCAAGACCTTGACTTTTCGCGAGGCGACGGTTGACATCCTGCCGCGCTGGTCGCGCCGCGGGGCGGGCGTCGTTATCGAGCTGCTGGCTATTATCGCGACGGTTCTCGGCTTGGCCACCTCCTTCGGCTTTGCGGCCATGCAATTCTCCTCCGGCCTCACCTCATTCACCGGATTGAACGCCACCCCAATGATGTGGCTGATGGTCATCCTGATCTTTGCGGGCATCACCTCGATCTCCGCCATCGTCGGAATCAACAAGGGCATGGCCCGGATCAGCGGGCTCAATTCAATTTTGAGCATCGCCTTGATCGCCGCGGTACTGATCTTCGGCCCATCGCTGTTCATCATCTCAAATATGTCCCAGACCTTTGGCAGCTTCTTCACGAACTTCGCGACTATGAGCCTCTGGACCGATTCGGGGTTGGCTGCCACCACCTTGGAGAGCTGGAAGGACAGCTGGAACGGCTGGTGGACGGTCTTCATCTGGTGCTGGGTCATAGCATTCTCACCATTTGTGGCCGGCTTCATCGCCAGGATCTCGCGCGGACGAACCATTCGCGAATTTGTTCTCGGCGTGACCATCATTCCATCGCTGATCGTCATGGTCTGGGTAGCCATCCTCGGATCGGCCGCCATCTACTACGACGACCAATCCAACCGCGGCATCAGCGACGCCGTGGCCGCCGATACCTCCTCGGGCCTGTTTGCGATGCTCGATTCGGTACCGATCGTTGGAACCGTCCTGCTGGTCGTAGCCACCGTGCTGGTTGCCACCTACTACGTCACCTCGTTGGACTCCGGAATTTATGCGCTCAGCGAGTTCGTTTCGGCTCCGCACAAATCCGGCCCGGTCTTCCGTGTCGTCTTGGTGCTGTCCGTTGCTACGGTGACGACGGTGCTGTTGACCATGGGTGGAACGGCGGTGGTCGATACCGTGCAAACAGGAACGATTATCGGCGCCTTCCCCTTCTCCTTCGTGATCATCTTGATGATCATCAATTTGATCCGCCGGCTGCTCAAACGAGACAAGGCGATCAGGCAACTGGAGAAGGACATCAATAATCCGGATCCAGGTCTGGTCTTCGTCCCGGATCCAGACGGGGAGGGCGCCATCCGCAAGAAGGTGCCGCAGGACGGCGAGCAGGGCTAGTGCTGCGCAAACCACACCTCCACGAAGGCCGTGAAGCTCGAAACAATGAGCCTCACGGCCTTCATCCATTCCGCTGAAAGCATTGATCATTCCAAGTCACACCGATTCTTTTACTTGGGCCTGCAGGGTTTCCAAAATACTTCTTGACAGTGATCCGCAGCACACATAGTCTTCTTGCAACGACGTTGCGTTCATTGCAACTCGTAAACTCTTCACCGGCGATTCCCATGAATCCTCGCAATCCATCTGATTGGGCCGGCCTACCTTGACACTTCATTTCTTACAAGGAGCCAAAACCATGACCACCGCCGCAAACACCGCCACCAACGTTTCCGAGCTGGCGCGACTGAAGACCCTGCACAACGGAGCCAAGCAGCAGCTGACCTTCTCGGATGCCGAGTTCGAACGCCGCCTGGCCGGACTGCGCCAGATCATGGCGGCCAAGTCCCTGGACGCGGTCATCCTGACCAGCTACCACGGCATCAAGTACTACTCGGACTTCCTGTACACCACCTTCGGCCGCAACTACGCGCTCGTGGTGACCGCGAAGAACTCCACCACGGTGACCGCGAACATCGATGCCGGCATGCCATGGCGCACCAGCTACGGCGAGAACATCGTGTACACCGACTGGAAGCGCGACAACTTCTTCTACGGCCTGCAGGAAGCACTGAAGCGCGACGGCGTGAAGGCAAGCCGGATCGGCGTGGAAGATGACGCCCTGCCGGGGCTGACCCGCCGGCAGATCGCCGACAGCTTCAGTGGTGCCGCGCTGGTGGATGTCTCGCAGGATGCCATGCGCCAGCGCATGATCAAGTCCGCAGAGGAAATCGAAGTCATCAAGCACGGCGCGCGCATCGGCGATCTGGGCGGCGAAGCCATCAAGGCAGCCATCCGCGAGGGCATCAGCGAATACGAGGTCGCGCTGATCGGCACCGAGGCGATGGTGCACGAAATCGCCAGGACCTTCCCGCACCGCGAGGTGCGCGATACCTGGGTCTGGTTCCAGTCCGGGATCAACACCGACGGCGCACACAACTGGGCCACCACTCGCAAGCTTGAGCGCGGGGACATCCTCTCGCTGAACTGCTTCCCGATGACCTCCGGCTACTACACCGCGCTGGAGCGCACCCTGTTCCTCGGCGAGCCGGATGCCCGCAGCCTGGAATTGTGGAACGTCAACGTCGAGGTGCACAAGCGCGGACTGGAGCTCATCAAGCCCGGCGCGGTCTGCAAGGACATCGCCGCGGAACTGAACGAGATCTACATTTCCCACGGCCTGCTGCCCAACCGCACCTTCGGCTACGGCCACTCCTTCGGCGTGCTCTCGCACTACTACGGCCGCGAAGCCGGCCTGGAACTGCGCGAGGACATCGACACAGTGCTCGAGCCGGGCATGGTCGTCTCGATGGAACCGATGCTCACCGTCATGGACGGCGAGCCGGGCGCCGGAGGCTACCGCGAGCACGACATCCTGGTCATCGGCGAGGACGGTGGCGTCGAGAACATCACCAAGTTCGGCTTCGGTCCGGAGAACAACATCATCGATGCCTAAGGGCAAGCGATAACCGCGGGGCGGGGCCCGAACCCCGCCCCGCGGCTGCTTTAACCATCTGATGCGCAGCATGCACGGGCGCTGCGCCAAGTTTCGGGCTCCGAACGGCGTTCCGACACCACCTGATATCCCCGCGGCATCGCGGCCAAGCGGCCGGCGCCGCCCCCATGCAGAGGCATCTCCCCATGACCCAGAGCAACAACAACCCACCGGGCGCAGCAGCCGCACTCTCGGCCGACAACGGCCCGGCATCGGCTTCCGTCGACCCGCAGACCCGCCGCAAGGTGGTCGCCGCCAGCTTCATCGGAAATTTCGTGGAGTGGTTCGACTACGCGGCCTACGGATATCTCGCCGTGACCATTGCCGCGGTATTCTTCCCCGAATCGGCTCCCCAAACGGCATTGCTGCTGACCTTCGGGCTGTTCGCGATCTCATTTTTGGTCCGCCCGCTGGGCGGCTTCGTCTGGGGCCACATCGGTGACCGCGTGGGGCGCCGCGAGGCACTGAGCTGGTCGATCCTGCTGATGTCCGGAGCGACCTTCGCCATCGCGCTGCTGCCGGGCTACGCCAGCATCGGCATCGGCGCACCTTTGCTGCTGCTCGCTCTTCGCCTGGTGCAAGGCTTCTCCGCCTCCGGGGAGTACGCCGGGGCCTCGGCGTTCCTGGTCGAATACGCGCCAGCCAATCGCCGCGGCCTGTATGCCGCGGTGGTGCCGGCAAGCACCGCGGCGGGCCTGCTGCTCGGCTCGCTGATGGCGGCCCTGCTCACCGGGCTTCTGGACCCGGCGCAGATGCAGAGCTGGGGCTGGCGCATCCCGTTCCTGCTCGCCGCGCCGATGGGCCTCATCGGTCGCTACATCCGCACCAAGCTCGAGGACTCCCCCGTCTTCCGGGAACTTTCCAAGGAGGAGAATACCTCCAAGACTCCGGTGTCATCGCTCTTCCGGAACCATTGGCGCCAGCTTCTCCAGGCCTCCGGAGCGGTGTTGCTCAACGCCGTGGGCTTCTACGTGATCCTCAGCTACATGCCCACCTACCTGTCCGAAGAGCTGGGCTTGGACCGCACCTCGGCCTATATCGCGACGACGGTGGCCCTGACCACGTACATCGGATTCATCTTCCTCACCGGCTTGCTCTCGGACCGCTTCGGCAGACGCCGGGTGCTGATCACCGCATCGGTGCTGTTCGTGCTGTTCACCGTTCCCGCCTTCATGATGCTGGAGTCCGGCAACTTCGCCATGATCCTGCTGGTCCAGGTCCTGCTCGGCGCCATGCTGACGCTGAACGATGGAACCCTGCCCAGCTTCCTGGCCGAGATGTTCCCGACCCGCGTGCGCTACTCGGGATTCGCCGTCTCCTTCAACCTCTCCAATGCCCTCTTCGGCGGCACCGCGCCCTTCGTCGCAACTCTGCTCATCGCCTCCTCGGGCAGCGTCCTTGCCCCGGGCTGGTATCTGATGGGCGCTGCGGTGGTCTCGCTGATTGCCGTGGCGCTCTCCGTCGAAACGAGCAAGAAGCCGCTGGCTTAGCTTTTTGGCCAGCTAGGATTAGCTGAATTACCCGAACGTACAGGTTGAGGAAACATGACTGCATTCGAGAACGAAGGACCGGGCGCACCACAGGTCGACGACGAGCGGACTCCCGAGGTCCGCGGCGCATCGGTGATCGTCAACGTGATTGATGTTTTGCGCTGCTTCACCGTCGAGCGGCAGCTGGTTGGCGTGACGGAGATTGCGGCGGAAGTTGGTCTGCATAAATCCAGCGTGTCCCGAATTCTTGCCGCACTGGTTCAGGAACGCATCGTGGAACGCGACGAGCCCACCCGGAAATTCCGCCTGGGATTGGGATTGATCGCCATCGCCGGCCCGCTTCTGGCGAATCTCGACGTGCGCCAGACGGCATATCTGCCCTTGAAGGAACTCGCTGAGAGCGTCCGGGAAACCGCGGTGCTCAACATCTGGGATGGCCACGAATCGGTGTCGGTGGAGCAGATCCCCTCCTCGCGGCCGGTCAAGCACACCTCTGCGATGGGCAGCCGCTACAACACCGCCTTGAGCGCTACGGTTCAGCTGTTTCTGGCCTATGAGACTCCGGATAGCACCCGGGAGCTCTTGGAGAACGGCGGCATCCTCTTGCAAGGCGATCTTTCGGCGGAACAATTCCTTGATCGCATCAGCGTCGCACGAAACCGGGGCTATGCGGTGAACTACGGCGAAACTTCACCAGAGGAAGTCGGTGTGGCGGCCCCGATATTCAATCATCGCGGCGAGGTGGTCGCCAGCGTCTTGATCGCGGCACCGTTCTTCCGGATCACGCCCGAAATTCTGGACGAACTGATCACCGCGTGCGTAGGCACGGCACGCCAAATCAGCCAGCGCATGGGATATACCCGCCAGCTGGCCTAGCGCTACCGTCACGGAGGAAAGATGCTGGAAAAACGCGACTCCGATGGCTTCGGCTACCGGCTCCACGAGGGCAGCGAAATGCTGATGCACCACCATTTCGGCGGGCACACCGGGTTGCCGGTTGCCATTCAAACCTGGGTGATCCCGCCCGGCGGCTTCGAGGGACGCCACCGGCACGACCAGGGCGAGCAACTGATCGAGTTCTACCAGGTACTGGAAGGGACCGGCCGCATGCGCGTGGGCGCAAGAACCTATGAGCTGAGCTCCGGAGACTCGGTGCTCGCCGGGCCCGCCGAGCTGCACGACCTGACGAACACCGGGAGCGCGGAGCTGCGGGTGCTGGTGGTGTGGGGCCCGCCGGGCAGCGTCGACCTCACGCCCTACGGGTCGCACCGCCGCGCGGAGCAACTGCGCGGCGCGGCTCAGAGCTCGCCCAGCTCCACCGACTGATCGGTGAGCCGCTCCGGAGCGATGCTCCGTCCAAGCAACCCGCGCAAGGTCTCGTTCACATCCCAGATGTTCACATTCATCGCCGCGGTGAGCTTTCCGCCATCCAGCCAGAAGACGATGAACTCCCCCGATTCGGTGTCCCCGCGCACCACCGTGGTGTCCTCCGGGGCCGCATAGCCGACGTACTCCATGCCCAGATCGAACTGGTCGGTGAAGAAGTATGGGGCCCAATCGTAGTTTGCCTCTTGCCCGGTCAGCGTCGCGGCGGCGAGCTTGCCCTGGCGGATGGCGTTATCCCAGTGCTCCACGCGCAGCGCCCGGCGCAGGGAGCTGTTGAAAGCCTGCGCGATGTCTCCGATGGCGAGGATCTTGTGATCCGAGCTGCGCAGCGCGGCATCGACGATCACCCCGCGATCGGTCTCCAACCCCGCCTGCTGCGCCAATTCGATATTCGGGACCGCGCCGATGGCCAGAAGCACCACGTCGGCGCGGCTGGTTCCGGCGCTGCTGACTACCTCGAGGCGTCCGTCGGTTTCCTGTATCGACTCGACCTGGGTGCCGGTGCGCACGTCCACCCCGTTGCGCTGATGCAGCTCCAGCAGGTGATGTCCGAAGCGGTCGCCGAAGACCTTGCCCAGCGGGACCTCGTCCGGGGAGTACACGGTGACCCGCGCCCCGCGGTGCCGGGCGCTCGCGGCGGCCTCCATGCCGATCCAGCCCGAGCCGATCACCGCCAGCTGGGTGTCTTCGGCCAGCGATTCACGCAGTGCATGTGCCTGTTTCACGGTGCGCAGCACGTGCACGCCGGGCAGGTCATGGCCTTCGAAGGGATGCGCGCCGCCGAGGTTCGGACGGGCGCCGGTGGCCAAGACCAATTGGCCGTACGGGACGCTGCTGCCATCGGCGAGGGCCAGCGTCTGTGCTTTCCGGTCAATTTCCTCGACCCGCACCCCGAGCCGCAGTTCCACCTCATTGTCCGCATACCACTGCGCGGTATTAACCGTGAAGTCCTCGAGCTTCTCCTGGCCCTGGAGGTAGCCCTTGGACAGGGGCGGCCGCTCATAGGGCAGTTCCTGCTCCTCGCCGATCAGGGTGATCGCCCCGGTGTGCCCCAAGCTGCGCAGTTCCTTCACGGCGCTGGCCGCGGCAAGACCCGCACCAACGATGACGATTGATTCCTGGCTCATCGAACACCCCTTAACTTCTGCCGGCGGCAAGCATGTTGCCGCCGGCAGTTGATTAGTGCTTGTCTCTTCGATCCTCACACTTCCATGACCCGCTTGGCAAGGTTTGCGCCGTTCAGCTACCGGTAACGAAAAAGCTGGCGAACCGACCGCAAGATGCGGTCGGCTCGCCAGCCGACGTTCAAAGCCTACCGAAAGGCGTTGCTACTGCTCGGTTCCCCTTTTATGCTGGGCCTTTCCGCTACCTTCATCGCGTCGGCCGAAAACGCCGCGCGAGCGCGTCACCCGGTAGTCGATGCGGTCATCGACGTAACGGCGCAGTTCCGGCTGGTCATCCAGGGCGCCCCACAGCTCGTCGGAGACATGTTCGGTGACCTTTTCGAGCCGAAGCTTCGCCTCGATGACTTCCAGGGCCTTGCTCTCGTGGCGCAGGCCCTTGAGCGTGGCCACCGCCATCAGGATCAAGATAACGCTGAACGGCAGCGCCGTGGCCAGCGAGCCCGCCTGGAGCGTTTGAAGTCCGCCGGCCATCAGCAGTGCAGCGGCCAGCACGCCTTCGAGCACGGCCCAGAGAACTCTGGACCAGGTCGGTGGATTCGGGTGTCCGCCGGAGGCGAGCATATCCACGACGAGCGAGCCGGAGTCCGAGGAGGTAATGAAGAAGATCGCGACCAGGATGATCGCCACTACCGAGAGGATCGATCCCAGCGGCAGGTCCCCGAGGATCTGGAACAGTGACCCCTCGGCGGAAACCGCACCGTCCTGGACCATATCCCCGGCGCCGAAGAACTGGCGGAATATTCCCGAGCCGCCCATCACCGAGAACCAGAGGAACCCGACGATGGTCGGTACCAGCAGCACGCCGGTGATGAACTGGCGCACGGTGCGCCCGCGCGAGATGCGGGCGATGAAGATGCCGACGAACGGCGCCCAAGCGATCCACCAGCCCCAGTAGAAGACAGTCCAGCTGGAGAACCAGGTTTGCGCTGCTTCGCCCTGCTGGAATGCTCCTACGTCGAAGGTCATGTTCATCAAGTTGGCCAGATACACGCCGATGGACTGCACGAAGTTCTGGAACAGGAACAAGGTTGGTCCCAGCAGCAGCACGCTGATCATCAGCAGGCCCGCCATGGACAGGTTGATATTCGAGAGCCACTTAATGCCGGCGCCCAGGCCACTGACCACGCTCATCGTGGCCAGGAAGGTGATGATGACGATGAGGATGACCAGCAGCGTGTTGTCCACCGAGTCGACCAGGCCGATGGCCTCCATGCCCGAGCTGATCTGCTGCACGCCAAGGCCCAGCGAGGTAGCCACGCCGAAGACCGTGCCGAAGATGGCCAGCACGTCGATCACGTCGCCCAACCAGCCCTTGACGCGATCGCCAAGGATCGGCTCCAGCGCCCAGCGAATGGAGACCGGACGGCCGCGGCGGTGGATTGCGTAGGCCAGGGCCAGGCCGATCACGGCGTAGATGGCCCACGGGTGCAGGCCCCAGTGGATGAAGGTCTGCGCCATGGCAAGGCCTGCCAGCTCCGCTTCGGTGCCTTCCCATCCGGGCTTCGGGTCAACCGTGGCATAGATCAGCGGTTCACCGACGCCGTAGAACACCAGGCCGATGCCCATGCCGGCGGCGAAGAGCATCGCGAACCAGCTGAACAAGCCGAATTCCGGTTTCTCCCCGTCATTGCCCAGCGTGATCCGCCCGAGCTTGGAGAAGCCGATCACGATCACCAGGGCCACGAAGCCGCCGACGATCAGCATGTAGTACCAACCCAGGTTCGTCACGATCCAGTTCTGGACCCCTTTGAACACCGTATCCGCCGCGTTGGGCAGGAAAATGGCGAAAAGCGCCACGGCCACGATCACGATCAATGACGGCCAGAAGACCGCTGGCGCGATTCCGCCCTTGCCCAAACGCACGCCTTGGCGGCGGAGCTTAGCGGTGATCTGTTCGTCGGTGTCGTTTTCGGCAATGTGCATATGCACCGGAATCGGCGCGGTATGCGGTGAGTCCGAAACAGTCTCGTCCACCCCGAGTCCATCCGGATTCTCGGGAGGTTCGACCTCGTCTATATTTCGCGTCATCGTAAGTTGTCCTTTGCTGCGAGTATTGCCCTATGGTTTAACACCCTTATGCGTCGCGGACTAAGATACAAGTGGAACCGGGAAAATTAGTCCCATTATCCCTGTGGGTTCGGCGCCTTGTGCATCAGCTTTGCTCTGCGTGACACGCACAGGCGAAAAATATTCGAAATCTCGTTCGGTTGACCATTGATTCGACCTTGACTAGTGCGTTTGTCGAGACTAAAAACAAATTTAGCGAAGAACCCGCGCTGCCGTAGCCGCAGATTTCCACGGATTCCCGGCGCTTGATCCGCAAATCCAGACGTCAAGTAATTGAGAGAAAATTCATCTCTTCTGTGCGGCACGATTCTGGGCGAAATATTCATTCATCTCCGACTCGACCGATATCAGAGCGCAATCCACTGGATCTTCTGGCAGTTTTAACCCCGCAGTGCGCAGGCCGAAAAGTTTCATGCCAAATCGTGGTGACGCGCACACCAAGAGCTGTACAGTGCTAAGTACCCACAGCTTCGGCAGCGGATGAATTCACCTAGCGGCGCGGAGCTGGAAGCTGACTTGTTCTGAAGGAGTCGACCATGTTCACCCCAGAGGTTCCCTTTCTCCGTTCCAGCGCTACCCCTATTCCTGGTCGCTACGTGCTGGTCTTCGATTCGGCCGAACAAACCGAGAGCGCAAGCGTTGGACTCCGCGCGCTTTCCGAGGATGTCCCGCAGATTCTCGAGTCCGAAGGCTACGGCTTGACCGAATACTTCCCGCGGCTGGGCATTGCCGTGGTCAGCAGCGCCGCCGAGCATCTCGACGAGTTCCAGGCACGTTGCGCCAGCCGGCGGATGCCAACCCGCGTGGTCCCCGAGATGGTCTATTACGCCTTGTCGGCAGAGCCCGCCGCGCAGCCCTCCGATTCTTTCAACGACACCGACCAAGCGACCTGGGGCCTGCAGGCGGTAGCCGCGGTCGACTCCAAATTCACCGGCGCCGGCGTCAAGGTGGCGGTGCTGGACACCGGCTTTGATTTGGCCCACCCCGACTTTGCCGGACGCACGGTGGTGTCCAAGTCCTTCGTCGAGGGTGAGGACGCCCAAGATGGCCACGGACATGGCACCCATTGCATCGGTTCCTCCTGCGGGCCGCGCACCCTGGCTGACGGACGCGGCTACGGCGTGGCCTCCGGGGCGGATATCTACGCGGGCAAGGTGCTTGGCGCCGACGGCTCCGGGTCTGACGCAACCATCCTGGCCGGTATCGACTGGGCCTTGGAAAATGAATGCCAGGTGATCTCCATGTCGTTGGGGGCCGATGTGCCGCAGGTGCACCCGCCCTATGTGACCGCCGGACGCCGGGCGCTGGAACTCGGTTCGCTGATCATCGCCGCGGCGGGCAATAACGCCCAACGCTCGCAGGGGAACGCAGGGTTCGTCGGCGCACCGGCCAACAGCCCCTACGTAATGGCGGTCGGCGCGCTGGATAACACGCTGGACATAGCCGACTTCTCCGCTCGCACGCTGCCGGGCCGTGGCGGCCAGGTGGATATTTGCGGTCCGGGGGTAGCGGTCTATTCCTCGTGGCCGGGGGCCGAACGGTACAACACCATCAGCGGCACCTCCATGGCTACCCCGCATGTGGCCGGCATCGCGGCGTTGCTTGCCGAGGCCACCGGCTTCCGGGCGCGGGAGTTGTGGGCGGAGCTCGTGCAGGAAGCCCAGCGGTTGGAGCTGTTCTCCGTGGATGTTGGATCAGGCCTCACCCAAGCTCCGCCACCGGCCGAAGCTTAGGGGCGCGGAGATCATGAGCGAATCATCCGATGATCGGGTAGCCTCCTCGCACACCTATGTCGTGACCGTGACGGCGACCTATACCGCTCGGATCGATCAGGTGGTCAGTTCGCTGGAAGCCTCCGGGCTGCGGATCAACAAGGTACTTGGCACACTGGGCCAGGTGATCGGTCACGGCAACGAGGAACTGCGTGCCCAGCTGCAGCAAGTCGAAGGCGTGCAGTCGGTGGATGATGAAAAAGTTTATCGGCTGCCCAATCCGAAAGATCCCCTGCAGTAGTCGCTGACCTGAGGCGCAATAGAATGACGCAGGCTCTCGGCGTGCGTCATTCTATTGCGCCGCAAGGAAATGATGCCCGGCGAATTTCTTCTTCGAAAATCTCTAGACGGATGCCGGCGACGGTGGTGAACTGGGGACATGAGACAGTACAGCATCGGCTATTTTGTCGGTTCGCTAGCCACGAATTCCATCAACCGCACGTTGTCCAAGGCCCTGATCAAACTGGCCCCGGAAAATCTGAAATTCACCGAAATCCCGATCAAGGATCTGCCGCTCTACAGCTACGATTACGACGAGGATTACCCTTCCGTCGGTACCGAACTCAAACGGGCCATCGAAGCTTCGGACGGGTTGTTGTTCATCTCCCCCGAATACAATCGCTCGATTCCCGGTGCGCTGAAAAATGCGATCGATTGGGGTTCACGGCCATGGGGCACCAACTCGTTCGCCCGCAAGCCCAGCGGACTTGTCGGAGCCTCAATGGGTGCCATCGGCACCGCGGTGATGCAGTCCTCGATGCGCGGCGTGCTCAGCTTCCTCGACTCCCCGCAGCTGAACTCCCCCGAGGTCTATCTGGCGTTCAATCAGGAAGACTTCGACGCCGAGGGCAATGTGCTCAATCATTCGACGGCCGACTTCCTGAAGCACTACATGGGTGAGTATGCAGCTTTTGTCGCCCGCGTGCTGGATGCCAGCGCCGAGGGCCATATCGGCGACCCGAGCCCGCAGCACGGCTAGACGCCCGGCGCGTCCCGGAATTCGGCAAAGGGCCGCAGAAGCTTAAGCGAAAAAATCCCGGTATCACTTTTTGCAAGTGATACCGGGATTTTAATCTGTGGAGGTAAGGGGATTCGAACCCCTGACCTTCTGCATGCCATGCAGACGCGCTACCAACTGCGCCATACCCCCAGATGAAGGTTTAGTTCTTACGATCTTTTGGACCTCCGAACCGAGATATAACT
>NZ_JBQSYL010000051.1:0-13624 GCF_052379245.1 Glutamicibacter sp. AOP12-B1-11
TGGTTAGTGAGTACTCGACGACTTCATTCGTAATTTGCATATAGCAGTATTAGGAACTCAATCCTTAGAATAAGCGTTGGACTAATCTCGAGTTCGCGTAAGAATGATTCTGGCAGCTAAATTCTTATCTCTTTCATCAAGATTTTTCACATGCAAGAGCAAGAAACTCTTGGCTAACACTTCACCATATTCATCGATAAAATTCTGATGCAGTTCTCCAAGAGTTTGTGGCAAAGGGTCTTCAACATCACCCCAGTCATCGATAGCATTTCTGATTCCTCTAAGAATAAAGAACAGATGCGACTCTTTGTACCACAAACTCGTCATGCATTTATGAAGTAGTACGCGAATATTTTTTGAGGACTTAAGCGCATCGTTATCGACCGCCGCCATAACTCCTCGGGCGGCACATTCTACCCAGCCACTGAGAGCGCCAGGGTCCGCCTCAGCAGTTTTCGCTGCAGCAATATGGAAAAAATCAATTGCGTGATCAGGTACAGTCCATGCCCCTGCTCTCGACAGAGCTGCGGCTGCTCCAGCGGGCCTCCACGAGTCAAGCTCTGCCGACAAAACCATAATTTCATGGTTGAACCCTAGATCGACATGATAGTTGGAGATGAGAACTGACTCTGCTAGCCGGGCAATGTTCCTGTCTATAGCACCCGCATCACTCAGCTCTCTAAGCAGGTCGGCCGTTCCAAATGTCGAAACCCCAAAGGCTCTCGCTAATTTTTGAACAGCAACGTCGTCACACCAGAGCGAAACCTTCTGTTCGAGAGCGAAATCAACGGTCAGAGTCCACGGGCCAAGTTGCGAAACAGCTCCTAGATGCTTGATCGAATCCCAAGATCGACGGCGTGTTGCCTTCAAAATTTGAAGTGTTTTTTGCGCACGAAGCGCATATCGTTTTGCCTCGTCCTCAGTGATTTGGTTTATGACCAACCTCTGCTGGCTTCTACTCCACCCAGAATTTAGACTAGCTTTTCCATCGAGCGACTCTTGTGCGTGGAGAGCATCGCGATACTCCGCTGCTGTACTTTTTATCACGCTGAATTCACCGCACAGGGCAAGCCGCGTTTCCTCGTCAAGTAAACCTATTGTCACTGCAGCGGAAGTATCGAGAATTACGTGTTTTCCTCTAGCCCGCTTAACACTCTCTGCGTTTTCCTTCGCGGTTTGTGTATCGTGAGAGCGAACTAAACCTGAGACTCGGAGAATGACCAGTTCAGCATGGCTTTTCCCAGTTATTATTGTCGCGCATCCCACGGGAAAATCGCCATTTGAGATTCCATCGAGGAACGCTATTCGACCGGGATCTTCCTCCCGTTCTTTCAAATGTAGCGATATTTGTTCGAGAGTATCTTCGGTGGAACCCTTGTATACCCGAAAAGATGAATGTGTCGGATATTCATCAGAAAAATGCTGAATTTCAGCATTTATTTCTTGAGTCAGAGTCTTCGGAGCGTTCTCGTACGAGCCTTGCGCTGTTATCAGGTGGGGTAAGAATGCTGCGGTTACTTCTGGATCATTGATGGAGCGCATAACTCGCAGGGCATGGGTAATCCATTTAGGATCGGTGGAATACTTTGATAGAAGTGAAATCCACAGCTTAGCTTCGTCCTTTTCCCGTGGATCGATTAGCTCGTCACCGCTAGATAGTGTTGTCCAAGCGTCGGCATGCTCACCATCGCGAACTAGGCATTTAATAAGGAACCATCGATTACCTGTATTTTTTTGTTCAAGTTGTACGAGGCGGCGGGCGATGACTAAAGACTCTTCATACTCGCCCAGAGCTTCATGCGCGCTAAGGCTTATGCGCAGAGCCTCAACTTGTCCGATGACCTGATCCCCAGCCATCGTTTTAGCTTTCGAAGCGCTCTGTGCTGCTGCTCTATATTTTTTTTGCCCGAAAGTAACTGTGTGCAGCCATCAACATAAATTGCAATGAATTCCAGCGCGTAGCCGAGTCTTCCTGCAATTCTGCTGCTTCCAAATACTTGTTCGCTGCCACAAGTCGTTCAGAGAGGTAAAAAGCAATTTCCTTTGATTCAGTTGAACGAGTGCGCAATGCAAGTAGGCCATCGTCAGTTTTCGACATAACCTTATGGAGATTCTCTATAGACTTAACCGACTCTGGATGCCTATCAGCCAACCCGACTAGTTCAGGAAGCGGATACCCATGGAATGCAATCACATGGGCAGTCCTCAGGCGAGCGAAATCATCCGGAGCTTCATCCCATGCAGTATTCCAATATTCAATTGCTGAATTTTTGTCATCATTCTTCTGGGAAATTTCGCCTGCAATATATGCGCTAAGGTGCTTACTTTTTAATTTCGTAGCCAAGTTTTCTGCTTGAGGTAGGTCTCCCATACACAAGGCAAGAACAGCAGTTTCGAATCGCATACGGTAATCATTGGCTTCGTTGACTGATGCCTCACCGTCTGAAGGAAGTTGAGTAAGCCGCCAGGCATGATCAACGTCGTGGCTTAGCACGGCGCCCTTGATCGCAGTTAAGGCTGCCGCCACGCTGTCACCGCGCCATGTTCTTCGGAAATCCCTTACACGTTTAGCGATCTCCGCTGCCTCAATAAAATCAGCCAGCGGATCAAGACTCTTACTAAAATGCCCTCTGGAAAGCAGAGCCTCGGCAAGACGAAGTCCCAGTGTATCTGCCATGCCGTCACGCATATAGGCCGCACTAAGCTCCGTAATATTGCTGTTAAGACCGAGAGTTGCCCCTAAACAAGCCGATCGAAGCAAACTGTGGATTGCTTCGTCTTCGGCACTTTCCACATCCCACCGATCAAGCATCCCCAATGCATCGGAATACTTGCCTTCTGCCATAGCGAGATAAGAGAAGGCCAGAGGATGCACGCTACTGCTGGTAGCAACAATATTCCTGATTTCAGATAATCCGCTTTCAGTAGATCCGTCTATACGCATCACAAGACGGGCACGCCAGTAATCAGAGTTTTCAACTCCCTCTTTAATGCCACGTTCAGTAAGAATTCGTGCAGCCTTCATTGCTTTATAGTCTTCTGCGATTAGTCCAAGCCAGCACCAGAACTCAGCCGGAGCATCACCGAAATTCCGTGGTTGGTCTTTAGCCCATTCTTCTACTGTCTTTCCTGGCTGGACTGAAACAGATAAAGACTGCACAACTTCTGAAAGGCGGTCCCATACGGTCGCGATTCTGACCGCTTGCTCTGCCCGCCAAGGATGCAATGCTTGCATGTCTTTCTCGAGGTTTTCAGGCTCTCTTAGCTTCTTGATCACTTCATTGCGCGTGTTGACAATTTCTTTAGTTATTTCGGATTTGAAAGCTATCGCTTGCGAAGACAGCTGTTGAGTCCCTAATGCGGAAGCTTCAGGTCCAGAATGGGACTTTAAAAAATGAAAAATCACCAATTTGTAGATGGCAATAGCTTCTGACGTTTTGTCTTCACTAGATCCAGAAATCAACCAACAAAGATATTTGATTGACGCGTCTCCTGCATTTGGAACCCCATGAAGCAACGACTCTTGCGTGTCTTCACGTCGCAACCAGGATCGCAACGACCGTTTCGTGATGCCAATTTTTCGCTTTTTGGCATCTCTAACCGCTGCTGAACTGACCCGTCGGATCCTCGTCTTTTGTGACACGAAGTCTTTTACAGGTGTGATTCCGAGAGGCAGCATCGCCTTAACTAGACCAGTAGCGAGCGTAGTAGTGGGTTCCATAAACTCTTCAGGTCATGTGCGACAGTCAAACAGACTCACCATCATATCGCCCATCGATTCCCTACGGAAACTATGTTGCCGCTTACACCAAGTAGATTCTTGAACTATGAGCAACGGAGAGCATCAGGTAACCGGCCAAAACAAATCGACCCCACGATTTTCCAATAATTCTCTTCAGACTGCGGTTAGGGAGAAAACTAACCGGGGTGAAAAATATCCAACCGTAAAAGGTAACCACGGAATTAGGAGCAATATAAATTGTTAAGTCAGTCGTTTGCTGAAGCGGGAACTGAAAACCCAAAGTAACTGTTGCAACTTGGCAGCCAGCCGGTAATTCTGGCGGCAGGATCGAAATGCCCATGGTATTCAGAACCATTTGCCGCTGGGCACTACTGGTAGTAGAGTGTTAGGTACAGAAGGTGGGGACAAGGTCCCCCATCATGAAATTTGGAAGTCTACGGGACATCATCGCCTGTAGGCTTTTCCATTTAAACCGGACGCTTCCTCAAAACTTCAGGCACCTTATTGGTACCCGATACCCAGTTTGCAACATCATGGTCAATGCTTCGGATAATTCTGAAGGCATCTTTTAGTTGCTCTGCTACATCCAATTTCAGCAGTGGTTCCATGTGTGAAACCCGATTTCTCAACTTGTGCATTTTGACGACTCTCCAATAAGTAGTGGAGCCGTCTGGGTCTACGACATGTGGGAACGCTTTGATCAAGCATTCTTCCCACATACGCTGACGATTGTCATTAGTTTGATTGTTTCCGGCGTTGAGCGCATGGTTCGGCAAAAGATCCTTCCACACCCCGAACATCATTTGAGCCAGTACATCGTCGTGCGTAACTTGAGCCGCGAAGCGAGGATGACTCGCGTGACGAGCCCCGGATTCCTTCTGAGCCCTGGATAACGCCGAGCCACGTTTACCCGCTGTCAGGCTGCGCAGAGGTGAGGCCGGTGATTCCAATAACCAGCTCGTTCCCCCTTCATTCGACGAATTCCACAATTGCAGCTCGCGGTCCATGGCATTACGTAGAACTACTTCCATGACACCAAGCACAGCTTGGGTGGCTGCAGTTAGCTCAAGGTTCCATCGGTACAGCTGAAGAGCTTTTACCTGGTTCTGCGCAGTCGCTTCGAGATAAGGCTGCATACGCGAAAGGTGCAGTGCTGAGATGATTTTTGTCGTCGAAGAAGAACTAGCCACCTACTCATCATCCCTGAGTATCAGATCAAGCAGAAATCCTCGCGGTGCCCCGTTGATCATCTTCCGGAATGAGAGGTTTTTCAGTAGATCCTCTCGTTTCACTAAGCGATAGGGCTCTCCGTCAATCCCAGCCACTGATGATCAACGATTAGGCTCGGTGGTTTCCTGCGATATCGTCACTCTCACGACACAAAGGTTTGGATAAGCCAACCATTGTGTCAATGAGAAATGACTATCGAAGAGTCGGCCCTTGCGGCCATTTCCGACGCTGCTCCTCATCACGCACTTGGTCCTTTTGCTCACTTTGCAGTTCGGTGCGGTTCCTGCGCAGTTTTTCCAGCAGCGACTCCGCTGCTGGGGTTGGTTTCTTACCGCTCATTTCATGCTCGAACTCTGCCGTCACGGTGTTCTCCTGTTCTGTCGTGGGTTGCGTAGTACCATGGCTGAGTCGGCGCAGCTGGGCAAGTTTCGCTTCAGCGCTCGTAGGGCTGAGCGTAGTGTTGGCTTGATCATTCTTCTGCTGTGCCATCTCTTCTTTAGCTTCCTCTGGCATCGGCGCACGCGCGGTCAGTTCCGAATGCTTATGCAGCGCAGCCGCGCGGTGACGCAGATTCTGCGCCACGTCACTCTTCTTCAGGTGTGTTTTGGGTAGTAGTGCTGGTTCTGAGTCAGCGATGTTGTAAGTGCGACGGTAGGCCGCGACTTCGGCCGCGACCCGGCGCCATTCTTCGGCCCGGTCGCTGCATCCCGGCACGGGACCCAATGCTTCCAGCCAGACGGGCGGATTCTGCGCCAGATCCGCGCCGACCCGCTGGTGCTCGGTATCCAGCACATTCCGGTACCCGATCAGCTGCTGCTTCCACGCGTCCGGGGTGCGAGGATCGTGCAGCTCGGCAGTGGGTGCGTACCATTCCCCCAGTTCATTGCGTGTATGCGCTGGTTGAAGGGTTGACTGTTCGAGCTCGCGCAGTTCCAGCTCCCGGCTGATACGTTCCAGAACCGTGCCGGCGGCGATGCTGTGCAGATCATGGCTACGGTCCAGAATTTCTGCTTGCCGCAGCAGCTCTGGCATTTCTGTCCGTCGATGTTGCTCTTCGCGCAGCTTGTCCAGCGACCAGGACAACAGTTTTTCGTTGTTCTCCGGATCCGATGGGACCTGGCGCAGCAACTCATCGCTGGTGTCTTTGGCCCGGTTGGCTAGTGCGTCATCGGTCAAGTGGCCATACAACCGGCGCGTGTATGCGCTGAAGCCTTCCTTAGTGGCCTGCTGTGTGGCAGTCTCCCGGTAAGGAACAGCCAGAACGTCTGCTCGCGCAGTAGCTCGGCGTTCAAGCTCTTCCAAGTGCTCGGTGGCTACGTCGCGCAATGTACGGCTCTCGCTGGCAAGTGTTTCTGCACGGTTTTCCAGTAGGGGTTCCATGCGCCAGGCCAGCACTGCTGCTGGCTGGTCGGCATTAGCGAATTCGCGCTGGTGGTAGGCATCAGCCAGCAGCGTTTCAAGCTTAATCCCACGGGTTTCCGCGTCCTGAAGATGGTGGGTGACAGCGCCCCACGCTGGATCGGCAAGGAAAGGGTCGGCACGATCGCCGACGACGGTGCGGAAGATCTGCTCAAAGCGTGCGTCCCGCGCTTGATCCGCCAGATCCCGGTAGATCTCTCCCAGCCCGTTAAGGTCCCGTGCCTGATCGTGTTCGCGGGTGATCGACTCGTGTGCGGTGATGTTCAGGTCAGTACGTTCAGCAATGCCCTTCAGTACTTCATCGGGGCGCTCATTATCTGCCAGTCCCACATAGATCTGGTTGTCATATTTTCCGCGGCTGGTCGCCACATATGCTCCGGCACGATCGCTCTGGTTGGTGAGCAGAGCGTGGGCCGTATCAACAGTGGCGCCTTGGGCAGTGTGCACGGTGTCGGCATAACCAAGGATCACATGCTTTTCCGCATAGGCAGCGGGGATGACTGCGAGTCCTTGATGCTGCTGATGGCGTGCCAGCAGGTTGCCTTCTTCAATGCCTTCAACAACCCAGGCATCGTTATTTTTCACGAAGTCTTTGCCCTGGTGGACACTGATCCGGCGGTCATTGTTCTTCGTCAAGATGACATCGCCAGCATAGATCTGCGTATTGTTCCGACCCGACAGCGACTGAGCATCATCAAGCTGGCCATGGTGCAGTCGGTAGGCTTGGGCCTTCTGGTTCAAACGATCAACTTGCGTATTGGTTCCGGCGAGCATGAGGGATTTCAGTCCCTCGTTGGTATCTTTCTGCCACGCAGCAAAAACATGGTCAGCCATGTGCTCCACGGACCCGGCTTGGATTTTGCCTTCGGCGCGGTAGTACGCCCACGGGTCATCTTTACCCACAGCTGGTGCTTCACGCAGCGCCAGGGAGGCGGCGGCTTCTTCAAGGTTCGCGGTGCCATCGATGTTGCGGAAACGGTGGATCTCCTCCAAGTTCACCAGCTGCTCTTCCGCGTTCAGCAGGCGCAGCAGTCCGCCGGCTCCGACCGCGGAAAGTTGCTTGTCATCGCCGATGGCCCGCACCAGTGCACCGCGCTTTTTCGCTTGCAGGATGAGGGTCACGAACTGCGGGGTGCCAAGCATCCCAGCCTCGTCAACCAGAACAACGTCGCCGGGGTTCAGCTTGTCCGGTGCACGCAACAGCCGATCAACGGTCATCGCTTCCGCACCGACTTCGCTGCCTAATAGGGAGGCTGCTTTAGCTGACGGAGCAACGGCGACGACATGATGGCCGGCGTGCTGCATCGCGGTGACGGCCAGGCGCATGGAGGTGGTTTTGCCGGTGCCGGCCGGCCCGATCCCGGCCGCCAGCAGCTTGGAACTGCAGGAGAATTCTTGAGCCAGCGCAATCTGTTGGGCGTTCAGCCGGCCGTCGAAGTTCTCCAGGACGCGGGTGAATTCACCCTGCGTCACCGCAGGAATGACATCGGTGCGGGCGGCCTGCACCGCGGTATGTTCAGCTTCCAGAATGGTCTCGGAAGTGTAGAGGGCGGCGTGGGGTTTCTGGTACCGGTGCACGGCAGTCACCGCCCCGGGAACGGCTGCTGGGATGGGCAGATCAGGGGTGACTTTCAGGCTCAAGGAGTCCAAAGCAGCGGCCCGGATCTGAACGATGATGCTGTCTGCGACGGGTTGTGCTTGGTACTCGTGGGTGAGTTGTCGGCGCACTTCGGCTTCCACATGCGCCGTCGTCCACGTGGACCGGCTCTGTTCCAGACGGGTGATCGTCGACTGAGCTAAGGTCTCGATCTGCTCAGCGGGCAGGACGTCCACCAGGTCGTAGTTCGGGTTCTGGGTTTTGGAATAGGCGCGCACCACGGTGAACAAGTCATCGCCTACCAGGGCGCCTTCAGTAGCGCTGAACTTGGACTGCCAGTGCCCGGTGAGCTCAGACAGAGAACGGCCTTTCTTCTTCACTGCACGGGTTTCCAAGGTGGCTTGCTGGGAAAGTTTGATCAGCTGTTTCGCATTCGGGGCGCGTCCGTGGCGCTCTTCAAAATCAGTGACCAGCTGTGCAAGGTTCGCTTTAATGCTGCTCCGGCGTGAGGAAGCCGCTTCGATCGCGGCCACCGGCACGCCGCCGATTTCGATGATCGGACGCTTGCCCTCCACCGCCCGGCTGACCGGGGATGCTCCCAGTTCTTTACAGACGTACTGCATCACTTTGGCGTTGTAATGCTCGGACGCGGACACCGCGTACTTATGCAATACCGTCCCGTCCAGGGCGCTCCATTTGCCATCCATGCCCAGAACTTTGTTGGACACCACGATGTGATCGTGCAGCTGCGGGTCCCCATCGCGTGAGTCGTAGTGCCGGAATGACGTGTAGATCAGCCCGCCGTCGACGTCTTCGGAGCGGACCCCGTTCTTCCCGCGCCGGGTGAACGTGGCGTTGGTTTCCAGGTACGCCATCGCGTCTTCAATCGCCGCATGATGTGCCTTCTCAATGGCGGCTTGGACCTTACGGTCACTCACACCCCAGAGGTAGGAGATGCTCTTTGACGGGGAGAACACCATGTCGTATCCGGCGACCGCGTTAGACCCTTTATGGGTCTGACGGGAGATGAACTGGGAGAGCTCTTCCTTATTCTTTGGCTTGCGTCCATGCAATTGGTGGAAGTGCTGTCCGCCGGCTTTGGCGCGGATGATGCGGCGTTCATCAGCATTAGGTTCGCGGTGCTTAAGGCGTGTGAAGTCACCCATGGCTGTGGTGATCTTCTTCGTCAGTGCCGCATCGAACTGGTCGAAACGCTTGTATCGCTGGCCGAGCTTCGCCTCAATCTTCGCACCACTCTGAGGGTCAATCTGCCCCGCAAGGGGGTGCTGCCCCAGTCCGTAGAGCAGTTCCATCTGCTCTTCAGTCACCGCGCCGGACACGCCTAGATTCTTCGCTCCGCGCCCGCCCCAGATGCCTGGCGGGTGGCCGGTGACGGTGTAGTAATCCCCCAAAGCCCGGCCTGCTGTGCGCAGCTCATCGGCAGAGGCGACTTCACGGGTGTAGTACTGATACCCGTCCCCTGCGCTGAGCTTATGCAGGGTCATCACACACACGATTCTAGCAATCCTTACCAAAGTTATCGAGGATGCAAGAGGTGTGGCAGATCAAATCTTTGAGAATCGGGTAAAAATACTGGCCGGAGGTCGTTGACCGTTTCGCAAAGTCGACTGGACGTGTTCAGCTGAGGGACGAGGATGAGGAGCACACGGGAAGGAAGATTGATCTGACCATCAGAACTTTTTCTTTTGGTGCGGTTTTACACCTGCGATCTTCGCTGTGTGCAGGTGTGGCCAAGGTGGGTTTGATAGGGTCGCAGCTGTGCCCGGGTAAGTCTCTTGTGTAAAACCGTGCGTGGAGTTTTCCACGTGTGGGCGGGTGGAGATGTTTTGCGATCTCATGGCCGTCCACAGGTGGGAAACTCCACGCAGTGCAGAGTCTGAGCGTCAGCGAAGTCCGTTATCGCTTTTGGCCGGGGTGCGCGAGGGGTGTCCCCTCGCAAAATTGTTGTTGTAGATGGTGAAGGAAGAAGTGTTTTGATGAGTAAGCCACGAAAGTCCTCTGCCGCATTGGCCGCGAGGGAGAAAGCACGTGCGAAGGCTGAAGAGATCACCCGCCGCAATGAAGAGCTGATCGAGCTGGCGGCGGGGTTCTTCGTCCACGAGGATCAGCTCGCGAAGATTGACGAAGAAACAGCGAAGAAGATCACCGAACTTGAAGCCGCGGCAGAGCAGAAGAAGGATAAGGCGCGTGTTGCTGCGGCGTTGGTGGTGAAGCAGATGCTCGGCACGGGTGAATCGAAGAAAGCTCTCGGTGAACGGCTCGGGTTGAGTGCGACCGAACTCAAAAACTATCTTCCCGCGGCGCCTTTAGCACAGGAAGAAAAGTCCACCACAGGGGACATCGATGATTCATCACTGAAGAATTCGGCGTCGACGAATTCAGAGACCGAGAATTCAGAGATCGAGAAAACAGCTCCGAGGTATTCCGTCTCGAGCGCGGCCAAGTAAATCCTGCCGGGCGAAGACCCTTGCGATGTCCGCCCAAATTGTTCGGGTCTCATTCGAGAGTTGTGGAGAACGGTAGCTACCTGCGTGAGGTAACCCGGTCAATGATGTTTAGAAGATGACGCTGCGCGCTGGGCACCACGCGCCAAGGATCTCGCCCGCGTCATCGGTCCATGCCACATGAATCAGTTGGCTGGTGCGCGCTATGGCTTGCACTTGGCGGATCACTTGCCCGGTCTGTGTGGGCAGTTCTGCGGTCGCTGTTCGGTGCGGGGTGATTGGTTCGGGTGCTTCTTCGCCCGGGTAGAGACGCCACAGGGTGTAGGTTTCGTTTTCGTGGGTGAAGCTGTCCGCGGCTTCCCACGGTGGCGAGGTTTCAGCGCGGCCGGGGTAGCTGGCGGCGGAGGCCGCCGCCGATTTCTGGGCATCTTCCGGGAAGGTGATCTGCTGGTCGTACTCGGTGTGCTGTGTTGCTCGGATAAAATCTGCTGCCAAGAGGGGTCTCCTTCGCGTCGCTCTTGGTTCTATTCTCTCTTGGACACAGGTAAAAGGTGGGCGACCGGTCCGGTCACCCACCTTTTAAACATTCTGAGACTTGAGTTTTAGTTGTTGGGGTCAACCAGTGCGGTGGCTGGAACCTTGCCTTGAGTGACCAGCAGGGTCAGTAGTTCACTCAACCGATGCCCGGGGCATTCATCCCCGGCCCGGAGGAGGAACTTCTGCGCTTCGCTCCCCTGCCCGGTCATCCAGCAAGCCCACCCGAGCAAGCACAGGATATTCGCGAACGGTTCACCGCTGACGTAGTGGGCGCACCGGTAAAGCATCTCGACGGCATGGTCGAAGAACTCCCGATCTTCCACGATTGTTTCTCCGAGCAACACGTTCGTGATCGATTCCAAAGACATGTCAGCGGTAGCGGTCACCACTGCCACAAGGTCACGCGTGGATTTCTGACGCATCGCTCCGGCAACCCAGATCACCATTGGGTCAGTAACGCGTCCGTGCGCTTGGTATTCGGTGACCAGCCCGGTGAACTCGGCTCGCAGACGTTCGCGGTTCTCCGATACGTCGAAGTCGAAACCCTGCAGGTCACCGGCTAGCTCTTCCGCTTCATGATCGAGCCGGTCATCATAGGCGGGAATGTCTGCCATGCGCATGGCAGGTTTGGTACGCGCAAAGTGCGCTTCCAACCCCACAGGTGAGATTTGAACTGTATCCCAATCTTCCGCGTCGGTGCCATCGCCCTCATAGTCCATGACCATGCCATTGGAGACGAGGACTGCTCTACGGATCGGCGCTCCAATATGTGCCAGCTGATCGCCCAGTTCCTCATACTGGCCAGCAGTCATGGCCTTGTCGTCCTCGAAGCTGACTAGAATGACGCCGGTAACTTGTTCAAGGCGCTGCACGATGCCGGTGACTTGATGAGCCCACGCGGTGGTGTCACCGGGTGAGGCGACATCCACGCGCAGTGAGGCAAACGCCTTTTCGCCCTCCAGCAGTTGCAACGCTACGGAAGAGGCCGGGGTGAAGCCCAGAGCGGAGATCAAGTGCGCGACGAGGTCGGTCTGGTTGGTGATTTTTGCGTGAGACATGGTGTGTCCTTTCAAGAGGTGAGGGGGACGTGTTGCCAGCCACCGCCCCAAGTCCTCCCCCAGTTGTTTTTGCCTGCTGGCGAAATGCAATGAAGCGGGGCCAGCCGCAAAACCCATCAACCCGTCAGGGGTGCGAAATCCACGAAAATCTTTGGCCGGAATAAGCGACGAAGGAGCGCGGTCCCAAGAATTTCTGGGTGCAGCACGCCCGAAGCGCAGCGAGTGGCTTGTGGGTTTGGAGGTGGACCGTACACTCCGAAGGACAGCAGCAAAAAACAGAAAAGAAGACCGGACGAAGTCCGGTCCACAGCCGGCCGCGCCAGCGGACGCCCGTGACTGGAAAATGAATAACAAGGTAAAGTGAAAAATCAGGGCGGCGAGCGGAACCCTTTTAGCTCAGCCTCGCCGCCCTCCTCAGACGGCCTAAGTAGCTCTTTTCACTTATTTGCCTCAGCGTTCGGCGATACGAAAAACCTCTGACCAAACAAACCAGAAACGACGCAAGCAGAATGAACGGCGTGATCGAGATGACGGATGCAAACCAGATTCATCCAGGAACTTACCGCGTGCCAAGTATTTGACCTTGGGCTCGCCGCAGAAAACGGAAAAAATCGTACGCTAAGGGCGAGCGGAACCAAATGGCAACTGGACAGCAGCTTGCCGACGGAATCAATTCAAAGTCCGTCCCATAAAGGGAACCCTCTGCGGGACACCTAGGGGTCCCGCAGAAAACGGAAAAATCGTACGCTAAGGGCGAGCGGAACCAGATAGCAACTGGATTTCAGCTTGCCGACGGAATCAAGTCAAAGTCCGTCCCGTAGCGGGGAACCCCATGAGGTTCTTCATAACGCTGATGTTTTCACGAGCCACTCGTGGCGATCTTTTTCTTTGTTACTTCAACCAGCATCGCGGCTCCATCACTTTGAACTATGTATCTTTTTCCGCTCGTCAGTTTAATCTCTAACGCTGGACCGGATTTCCATAAGATGACAGTGGAACGGTCCTGCCCCAGCTTCCACCCACCGCCGAGATAATCCGAAGTGTCCACATGCTCAACATATTCGACCCTTGAAATCTTCGGATAGGAAAAACGTCTCACCCCAAAAGGGAACAACCCAAGAGAAACGTGCTTGTCCTTCACGCCTATAAAGCTGAATGAAACGATCACCCCAATGGAAACGTAGGTTCCAATCACCACGAAGGCAATAAGAATAGGCTGCGTGGAGCCACTCAGCATTGACGGAAAATAAGATCCAACTATTACCGCAAAGATGACCACGCCCAATAGTTTCGCCCACCAAGGCGAAGCAGTTCTATCGTTCGCTATCTTTGGAACTTTCACACGCACCCTTACACGGATCCATCATTCTAAGCCGTTAATTGGTTGTTCCGTGGCAACGAACCATGGGGACTGATGTGCAAAGTCGGTTCTGCTCTGAACCCATTTTTCGACCGTGATGATTTCCCCAGTTTCAACCTCTTGGTAAATGATCGCTGGTACACCGGACTCGATGAGCTCTAGTTCAGCACTGCTGAGGTTTTTCGAAATTTCTTCGAAACTAGGCCACTCTTGAGC